>NZ_JBFTLD010000004.1:0-73577 GCF_056396265.1 Allobosea sp. 05T422_2
AGCCACCCCTACTCCATCGGTCTGCTGGCCGCGACGCCTTCGCTGGAGACGCAGTCCATGCGGCGGCTGCCTACGGTTGGCGGAGCTGTGCCACATCTGACCGAKATGCCGTTGGGTTGCGCCTTTCACCCGCGCTGTCCCGAATGTTTCGCCCCCTGTGCCAGATTGGTGCCGCCKCTGGAGCAAATCGAGGATGGTCACCTCGCCGCGTGCTGGGCGCGGCAGAACCAGCCGCAGGAGACGCCACAAGCGGCAGCGATGAGCGCGGGCGCGGCACCATGAGCGAACCTCTCCTGCGGCTCGAGGACTTGCAGAAGACCTTCGGCCGGGCTCCTGGCGGCATTCGGGCCGTCGACGGGGTGTCCCTTGATCTCCATCCCGGCGAGACGCTGGCCCTTGTGGGCGAATCCGGCTGCGGAAAATCCACGCTGGCGCGGCTTGTCCTACGCCTGACCGATCCTACCGGCGGGCGCATCCTGTTCGAGGGGCAGGACATCGCCGGCTTGTCGCAGCCCCGCATGAAGGCCATCCGCCGCGATTTGCAATTCATCTTCCAGGATCCGTTCTCGTCACTGGACCCGCGCATGCGGGCGGGATCGATCGTGACGGAGCCGCTGGCAGTGCATGGCCTCGTTTCGCAGCGGGGCGAGCGAACCAGCGCTGCGGTGCGATTGCTTGAAGCCGTCGGCCTCAGTGCCCGCCATATCGGCCAATGGCCCCGCCAGTTTTCCGGCGGGCAACGCCAGCGCCTGGGCATCATCCGCGCCTTCGCGATGCGGCCGAAGCTCATCGTCGCCGATGAACCGGTCTCCGCTCTCGACGTCTCCGTGCGTTCGCAGGTCATCAACCTGCTGCAGGATCTCCAGGACGAGCAAGGCACCGCCTATCTCTTCATCTCGCATGACATGGCGAGCGTAAAGCACATGGCGAGCCGCGTAGCCGTGATGTATCTAGGGCAGATCGTCGAGATCGCGCCKAAGAGCACCTTCTTCTCGGCCCCCCAGCACCCCTATAGCCACGCCCTCCTCTCGGCCGTGCCGATTTCGCACCCGGCAAAAGTCCGGGACCGGATCCTGCTGCCGGGCGATCCACCGAGTCCCGCCGCGATCCCCAAGGGATGTCGCTTCCATCCGCGCTGCCCGATTGCCGAACCCCGCTGCAGGACGGAGGTGCCAGAGGCGCGACCGGTCGGCGAAGGGCATCTGGTGGCCTGCCACTTCGCGTCTCCTTGGCCGCTCGGCGGCGGTGGCGGACGCCCACGATAAGATCGTTGAGTTGGAATTTGCCTGTAAGAAAACGGCGACGTTGGCTGTGAACTGCCTGGGATGCCCCGGAGTTGCTCGTGACGCTGACCAAGATCCATTCAAGTGACAGACTTAGTCTGTCGCAAGATAGGCGGTAGCCGCCGCTTCCAACGCTCCCCCGCAGGCAGAGCCCMGCTATTCCCGTAGCGCCGGCGCACCTTTGGAACTTCGGACGATACTCCCCCCGGGTCCGCGGTGAGCGCGTTCGATGCCGCAGGTGCCTGAACGAAATCTTCTGGATCGTCACGCTTCGGTGTCGATCTCTCGATCGACGGCATTTCCATCAGTTCCGGGGCGGGAGCTTTTGCGAGCGCGGGCAGGATCCGCTGAGCCTTCGCAGGTTCAAGCGAGTCCGGGGTGGCCGGCTTGGGTAATCGCTGCGGATCGATCTGCTGCGATCCGGGCTCTTGTTCGTTCGCGGAGACCTTCAGATCTAGGGTACCCCAAATAGATGGGTGCGGCTTTCTTTGGACGCGGCGTGTTTGTTTAAATTCAACGATGAAAGGCTTCTTGGGCGGCTTCATTGCTTTAGATGTCGCTCGATACTTTCATTGCCCGAATTGGGCTTGCAGGGATTACCGTTGTCTACGGTTATCCCTGTCGCCGGTCCAGATGCTTCGCAGGTACGCCGAGGCTCGATCGCAACTTGCCAAGAAGATGGGGCTTGGTCAGCAAAGGCGGAAGCGCTCACGGGCTGCCTGACAGCAGTCGAAATCGGAATGTGCCATCAATCAAAAGCCGCTCGGCGGAAAACATCGGGCGGCTTTTAATTTTCAAACTTTAAGGTTAGCCGCAGACTCTTTGCCACTGCGACGGTCGGCCTCCAAATCATAGGTGACCTTCTGACCTTCAGCTAAACCCCGAAGACCAGCGCGCTCCAAGGCAGTCGCATGGACGAAGACGTCTTTACCACCTGTGTCTGGAGCGATGAATCCATAACCTTTGGTTTCGTTGTACCACTTGACCGTTCCATTCGCCATTTTTGTTCCTATCGCTTTATTGTGACAACCCAACAAAGCGTAAAGCACCCCTCACCTTTTGCAAAGCGTCAGCATCAATCACTTTTTCTGACGGTTATCTAAGCGTTGGGAGCGGATTTAGCCGACACCTCTCAGGTTGCTTTAACCTTGAGTTTGACCTCTGAATTACTGCTTCGCTCAGCGGGTTTTGGTGTGCCATTATCGCCTTTTTGTAGCAATTGGCTCGCAATAACAAATCAATGACTACAAAGAACAAGCGGCAATTCGCGGCGGTGTGTTAGCGAAGCTGCAGAATCTATGCGTTTCGTAGCCGTCTGCGACAGAAGTACCTGTGTTCAACATGTTCTCCCGAAAGCTGCGAACTTCGAAGCCAGGCATGGTCGCTACTCGCCTGGAAGACTTCCTCGACATGATCACCACGGCAGCTTCGATTAGCGCCAAACTTGGTGGCGGCGMTGACCGCATGGTCGAGAACAAATTGGCATTCCACGCTGCTATTTGGGCAGCTGCGGATGCCTATGGGCAACTGCTCGGCGCCTCAATAGAAGAGACCACTGAGGGTGTTCAGCTGTATCTCAGTCGCTACGGCGACACAGAAGAGACGCTCAAGACGATGCTAATAAGTTTTATGATGCCCGAATTCGCTCCGTTGGTTCGGGCTACTGGCGAAGCGATTTTTGCAATCCGCGCCGAGGCTTCAGATAACGGCCTGGAACTGCGTCGCTTGACGGAGCTGGCGGAGCTAATCGCCGATTTCAAAGCGTGCCCTCAGCGCGCCAACTGATCCAAGCCCTCCACGAATACCTGCAGATTTTCGCGAATACGCCACGGATTTTGAAAATACCCTCGAAAAAATCTTGAATTATTAACCATACTTCGGCCATCCTCGCCAAATTATCCGCTGCGAATCGGAGTTTACCATGCGCGTTTTATTAATTGAGGACGACGCATCGATCGCGCAGAGCATCGAGATGTTTCTCAAGCTGGAGAACATCGAAGTCACCAAGACAGCCTATGGAGCCGATGGCTTCGCCCTCGCTCAGGCGGCGCCGTTTGACCTGATAATTCTGGATCTTGGTTTACCAGACATGCCAGGAATTCAGGTGCTCACGAAACTCCGAGCATCATCCATCAACACTCCTCTGATGATCCTCTCGGGTATCAATGAGGTTCAACAGAAGGTCCGTTCGCTGATTGCAGGGGCGGACGACTACCTGACAAAGCCATTCCACCGAGACGAATTTCTTGCACGCCTGCGGACTTTGGAGCGTCGCTGCAACGGGACCGAAAACCGCACGGTCCGGGTCGGAGACCTCTGCATCGATCTGGATTCAAAAACGGTTGACGTCGCCGGGAAGCCCGTTCGTTTGACTGGCAAGGAATATGAGATCGTTGCGTTCTTGGCGAGCCGCCGTGGGTTCACCCTGTCAAAGGAAATGATCCTCAATCACCTTTACGGTGGGATGGACGAGCCCGAGCTCAAGATCGTGGACGTCTTCATCTGCAAGGTGAGACGGAAAATCGCAGATGCATCGGGCGGAGCGAACTACATCGAGACGGTTTGGGGACGCGGCTACATGTTGAACAATGYCGAGCCATCCCTCCAAATGGTTTCCTAAGGCCGATTCTCTGCTGTCTACGCGGATAGCTTGTCTCGGTCGCGCGGGCAGCTTGGCCCGGCTGAGCTGACGCCGGGCGCGCTTCAGCGACTCGCATCGGTGTCGCGGCTCATCTCCATGCCAACCACCTTGCCGAGTTCTCTGCCAGTGATCGGTTGCAGATTGGCGAAACTGAATCTGAGTCAATGGCAGGCCAGCGGTTGGTTGCGGCGCTGCCTACACCGTTCGTATCGCGGGGCGCAGAAGATCGCCGATGCCGTGCGCGACGCCGCGCAGCACGACAAGCTCGGCCTCAACACTTTCTCGGGCTCCGGCATGTCAATTGCCTTTGCGAAAGGTCGCAGCGAGGCAGCGTGTTATCGATACGCGATTGGCGGAGATTTATATTGGCGTTACATCGTCATTCGACAGCAACTCACAGTTGAGTTGTTGGACCGACGGTAATCGCCAGCCGTCATGCTTCATGTTTGGCCTCGACAACCTTGGTTTTCGGGCAATTCCTTCCCGGCGGGTCTTCGGATACGCGCATCCGGCGGCTCAAAAGATGCAATCGTCGGGGGATGCGACTATGGCGACCGGAAACGTGAAATGGTTCAATACTGAGAAGGGTTTCGGGTTCATTCAGCCTTCGGATGGCGGCAAGGACGTGTTTGTACATATCGCGGCCGTGAAAGAGGCTGGCATGATGACTCTGATAGAAGGGCAGAAGGTAGCGTTCGATTTGAAGACCGAGCGCGGTAAAACAGCCGCAGGCTCGCTCCAACTCCTCTGATCACTCCAAGCCTCGCAGTAATTCAAAGCCTCTTGCGGGCTTCAGCGCCCGTGGGAACCCGAGAGCCACTTCAAAAACGCGGGCGCGCCGAATTGAAGTCCAGCTGGTATTTGCGCATCTCCTTGGTGTCGTCGCGCACTCGAATGCCGCAATCGAGATACTGCTGGTGTAGGCGCTTCAACGCCGTACGGTCCAGCCGCACGCCGAGCCCGGGTCCATCCGGCGGCGCAAGCGAGCCGTTCTCGATCTGGAGCTTGCCGCCCTCAATCACCTCCTCGACCTGCCACGGGTAGTGTGTGTCGCAAGCATAGGCGAGGTTGGGGATCGTAGCGCCGACATGAGTCATCGCTGCCAGGCTGATGCCCATATGAGAATTCGAGTGCATCGAGATCCCGAAGCCGAAGACACGGCCGAGATGGGCCAGATGCTGGGTGGCGCGCAGGCCACCCCAATAATGGTGGTCGGACAGAACGACCTGAACGGCATTCAGGCGTATCGTTTCGGGAATATGCCCGAAGGCGATCGTGACCATGTTGGTGGCGAGCGGCATCGGCGCGAACGTCGCGACCTGCCCCATCTCGGTGAGCGTCCTTGTCGGGTCTTCGAGATATTCGAGCAGCCCGACCAACTGCGGCATCACCCGCCGCGTCGTCTCGACCGACCAGCCGCCATTGGGGTCGATCCGCAGCGGGTGGTCCGGAAACGCCTTGCGCAGGTGCCGGAGCGTCTCGATCTCGAAATCGGGTTCGAACACGCCGGCCTTGAGCTTGATTGAGCCGAAGCCGAATTCCGCCACCATCCGGCGCGCCTGCTCGACMATTTGTTCATGGCTGAGCGCCTCGCCCCAATCATCGGCAGGATAGCCGGGATCATCCTTGTGCCGTTCGAACTTGTAGAACAGATAGGCGCTGTAGGGCACGCGGTCACGCAGCTTGCCGCCGAGCAGGTCGTAGAGCGGCCGGCCGGTGAGTTGGCCCTGCAGATCGAGGAAGGCGACCTCGAAGGCGGAGAGCGCCGAGGCGCGGGCCTTGTCGCCTGCGGGTGCAAAGGTTTGGCCGGGGTCGGGGTTATCGCCCACCGCAGCATAGACGACCTGCGTCAAGCCATTCAGGTCGAACGGGTCGAGACCGATTAGCCCCGCCTTCGCCTTGTCGAGATTGGCCAGCGTCTCCAGATCGCCATAGCTCTCCCCGAGCCCGACATGGCCCTCCGAGGTTTCGACCTCGATGATGCTGCGCAGGGCCCAGGGTTCGTGCACGCCGTTGACGTTGAGGAGCGGCGGGTCGCGGAAGGCGATCGGAGTGACACGGACATCGGTGATGCGCAYCGGGGGCCTCGGCTGCACGGGGGGAGTTGGAATGATCGCGGTCAAACGGGCGCGGCGTCTCAGACACCCGCTGCGGGTGGAGGAACCGGTGCACCGGCATATTCAAGCGAGCAGAAGCCGCCACCTTGAAAATACAGCGCAGGCGGCTCATGGGTCAGCTCGGCTTCCCCAGCCATGGCCTCCTCGGCATAGTCGTCGGCACGGTCCTTGGGCCGGTAGCCCAGCCCATATGCGACCGCATTGTCGTACCATCCGCCGGCATTGTCGGAGACACCGTAGACAATAGTGTTGTGGATGTCGGGATGCTCCAGCCCGATCAGGCAGAGCTGGGCAAGATCGCGCCCACTGATCCAGATCTTGAGCGTACGGGCGCTGGCGGGAATGTCGGCGGCATTGCCGATCCGCACATGCATGCTGCGGATACCGTACTTGTCGGCATAGAGCGCGCCCACTGCCTCCCCCCAGCACTTGCTGAGCCCGTAGCGTCCGTCTGGTCGCGGCAGGACCGTCTCGTCGATGCGCTGATGCCTGGGATAGAAGCCGACGGCGTGGTTGCTCGAGCCAAATACGACGCGGCCTACGCCTTGACGTCGTGCCGCTTCATAGACGTTCCAGGTGCCGACGACATTTGTCTGCAGAATGGACTCGAACGGCGCTTCGCGCACGACGCCCGCCATGTGGATCACCCCGTCCATGCCCATCATCGCCCGCTCGACGGCGCCGATGTCGGCGATATCGACCTGCACGGTTTCCTCGTTGGTCGCGAGGCTCGCCGGGGCGACAGTGTCTAGAATGCGGATGCGGGCGAAGCGGCTGCCGAGTTCCTGGCGCAGTTTTCGCCCAATATTGCCGGCGCCGCCCGTGATCAGCAGGTTACGAACGACGGTCGGCTCTTGCAGTTCCATGCGTCTTCTCCCGGCTCTTTTTTTGAAACGAGGTGGGTGCTCCGATGCTTCTCCGGCTCAGCGCAGCAAGGCGGCTCGAAGCCGCCCGTCGAGGGCAAAGACGCTCCCGGATGCCGGAGCCTCGGCAATCTGCTGCGGTGTCAATCCGATCCGGCCGCTTGTAACGTAAAGCAAGTCCCCGCGCCTCCCACCGAAGGTCAGCCCGGTCGGACGCGGCACAGGCAAGGATAAAAGCCGCATGTCGGAACCGTCGCGCTGCAGGCGTGCCAGGCTCCAGCCGTCCCATAGCGCGACCCACAGGTAATCCGGCTCTTCCAGGGTCAGGGCCATGGGGCGCCCGTGCAGGGCATCGACGCGTGCGACCAGCCCCAGGCTCCCGAGTCTGTTGCCCGTCCTGATCGGGAAGCGGATGATATCGCCGGCCTCCCTGAGCGCGACGTAGAGATGGCGCCCAGGCGCGTCGATCAGCATGTCTGTGGGTGTGGCCGGCAGTTCCACTTCAAGTACGGGGGTCCCGTCAATCAGGCGATAGAGCCCGGGGCGGCTTTGCGGACTCGGCGTTTCCCCAACCCCGAGCCAGATTTGTCCGTCCGGCCCGTGGCAAGCGCAGGTGATGCGGGGAAGCAATTCCAGCGAAAGCGCCGGGCTCAGATCGGTCAGGCGCGCGGCCCGGTCGACGGTCATCGCGCCCTTTTCCGTCGCCACGAACCAACGCCCCTCGCCGATCGAGCTCAGGGCCAGCACCGGCGAGGTGAATTGGGCCATCACCTCGGACCGGGGTGGCGCCGCAGGTTCCTCGACGCGAGAGCGCATGATGGCGGGCGCCAGTGCGTCCAACCAAAGCAGCGAGTTCGTCGCCCCGTCCCAACTCGGCGACTTTCCCAGGAATGAGCGCCCATTGTAGGCCAGTGGCACCTGCGCAATATCGGGCCGGGCTCGTGGGCGCATACCTCCGTGCCGCTTCACGACCTCGCCAAGGCGCCTGGCCGCGGCCGCGACCTCAGGTCCGAGCTGATTAACCCGCTCCAGCGTCATCCGATAACAGGGGCCCGACACGGTGAATGCACCGAGCGGCACGCCGCTCTCGCCGGGCACGGAGGCGCTGACGCAGCGAATACCCTCCATGAACTCTTCGTCGTCGATGGCATAGCCGCGCAGTTGGAACACATCGAGCTGCGAGCGAAGCTGGGCCGGGTCCGTGATCGTCCGATCCGTGACGCGCTCGAAGCTCATGCGGCCAATCAGGGCCTCCCGCTCGTCCGGCGCCAGCGCCGCCAGGTGCGCCTTGCCCATTCCCGAGCAGTAAAGCGGCCGCAGGCTCCCCAATGGCGCGCCCGTGCTGATCGGATAAAGGCTTAGGATCTTCTGGATGATGATCATGTCTGCGCCGCCGGGCGCGGCGAAATAGACGGTTTCACCGCTGAGCTCGTGAAGCCAGCGGAGTTCCGTCATGGCGAGCATCGGCAGATCCGGGATCGGCCAGACAGCCTGAGCGTATTCGAGAAACTTGAAGCCCGGGAAATATCCCTGCCCGCTGGCGTCGACGCGCACCAGCCCACGCTGCTGCAGCGTATTGATGATGCGATAGACAGTGCTGCGTGGAAGGCCCAACTCATCGGCCAGGGTCTGCGCGCGGTGCTCGCCAGGCGCAGAGGCGATCAGGTCGAGCAGGTTCAGCGCCTTGCCGACGAGCCTGGTGCCTCGCACCTCGATGAGAGATTCGCCGCGCCGCCCCTCTTCGTCCGGCACGATATCCTGCTCGAGGCTGGTGGCATGATTGCGCATGAAACGGGGGCGGGCCTGTCGAACCGGGCTGATGCGGCGGGCCTCAGCTTACGCAGACGTACAAGCGCCTGCAATGGCTCAGTATCACGATGTAAGAAACTTCCATGCTGCAGCTGCGAAATGGTCGATACTTTTATACATAGTAAGAATGCTCGTTGACAGTGCGTCGCACCAATCCTAGCCTTCCCTTTAAGATCGGGGACATCCCGACAGGTATTGGGGACGAAACGTGACAATGGCGGACGCAACGGCGGCACAGTTCCGTTCTGCGGAGACCTCGCCGTCTGTCTACCCTCTCGCGGCGGGACCGATGAGAGCGGCGGTGCGGCCGTTGGACGGTGGGCGCATAGCGTCCCTCTGGCGCGAGGGACCCAACGGCCTGCGCAGCGACGTTCTGGTGCCAATGYCCGCTGCCGGATTCGATCGCGCATATTGGCCGAAGGCGGGCAGCTACCCGCTCGTGCCCTTTTCCAATCGCGTCCGCGATGCCGCCTTCCGCTTCGGCGAAACCCGGGTCGCGCTCGTGCCGCACCCGGCCGCGGCTCCGCACGCACTGCACGGCTTCAGCCAGWCGCGGCCCTGGACCGTGATGCGGCACGCGAGCGCGGAGATCGAGCTGCACTATCGCTTCGAGCCTCAAGATGATCTGGCGGGATGGCCCTGGGCGTTCGAGGCCGTCCAGCGCATGGCGCTCGATCCCTCGGGCCTGACCCACGAGATCTACGTCGAGAGCCATGCGGTCTCGCCGATGCCGGTCGGCTTGGGCATTCACCCCTATTTCGCCGTGTCCCAGGGCGACCGCATCACGTTCAACTGCGAAGCCCTTTGGGATCAGGACGCCGATGGCTGCGGCCAGCAGCTCCACTCGCTCACTGGCCGCGACCGGCACTACGATTCGCCTCATGGCGGCGAGGCAACCACGGCCTATTATTCTGGCTGGGACGGGGGCGCCTCAATACATCGCCGGGACGGCACACGGATCCTCATCCAGGCCAGCGCTCCTCTCGACCACCTCGTCTTCCATGTCCCGGCCGGCGGCAGCTATCTCTGCCTGGAGCCGGTCAGCCATGTCGCTGATGCCTTCAATCTCGCGGCAGCGGGACATTCTGGAACTGGGATGCGCGTGCTCGACCCCGGCGCAACCATCTCGGCGAAAGTGCGGATCGGACTGGCATGACGTGAACAGGTGGCCGCGCCACCACGCCTCGACCCTCAGCTACACGGCCAACAGGCCGGCAATATCTCAATCCGGGAGGATGGCATGAGCAGGGATACGCAAAGAGGACCACACCGGCGCCGCGGACTCGACCGCCGCGATATGCTGAAAGGGCTTGCCGGCGCCACCGCGCTCTCGACGCTGCCCCACGCCGCCTTCGCCCAAACCGCCAAGGAGGCGCCGGCCCTCGCAAAGCTGGCCTCGGAGGGCAAGCTGCCGCCGCTGGCCGAGCGCGTCTCTGCCAACCCGCTGGTAATCAAGGTCGACAAGGTCGGCCGCTACGGCGGCTCGCTCCGGCGCGGCCTGCGCGGCTCCTCCGACCATAACGGAATTCTGCGCATGGTCGGCAACCAGGGCTTGGTGCGCTGGAACCTTGCTTTCACCGAGGTCCTGCCGAACGTCGCCGACAAATGGGAGGTCAACGCGGACTCGACCGAGTTCACCTTCTACCTGCGCAAGGGCATGAAATGGTCTGACGGCAAGCCCTTCACCGCAGATGACATCGTCTTCTCGATCGAGGACTGCGCCAAGAACACCGAACTCTATAAGTCCGCCCCCTCGCCGATCGTCATCGACAACAAGCCGGGCACGGCGACCAAGGTCGACGAGACGACGGTCAAGTTCACCTTCGCCAGCCCCTACGCGCTGTTTCTCGAGATGATGGCGACCCCGCTAGGACAACACCCGACGCTGTTCGCCAAGCATTACTGCAGCCAGTTCCACCCGAAATACAATTCCGGCGTGGCGGAGTTGGTCAAGGCGGCGAACCTGTCCGACTGGGGAACGCTGTTCCGCAACAAGTGCGGCGATATCGAGATTCCATCGCGCTGGGGCAATGCCGACAAGCCGACGCTCGACCCCTGGGTCATCAAGGAGCCCTATACCGGCGGCGCCACGCGCGTCGTGATGGAACGCAATCCCTATTTCTGGCAGGTCGACACTGCCGGTAACCAGCTGCCCTATATCGACAGGCTCAGCTTCAGCATCTCGCAGGACGTCGAGTCGCTGATGCTGGATGCGATTTCCGGGCGCCTCGACATCCAGGAGCGCCATCTCGACACGCTCCAGAACAAGCCGACCCTGTCGCAGAACATGCAGAAGGGCGGCTACCGCCTGATCGAGTTGATCAGCTCCTCGTCGCAGCAGGTTCAGATCTATCTGAACATGACGCACAAGGACGCCAAGATGCGCGAGATGTTCGCCAACAAGGAGTTCCGCAAGGCGCTCTCGTTGGGCATGGACCGCAAGGAGATCATCGACCTCGTCTATCTCGGCCAGTCGCAGCCGCATCAGACTGGGCCCCGCCCCGGCCATCCCTGGTATCACGCCGGCTTGTCCGAGCAGTTCACCAGCCACGACCCAGCCCAGGCCAACGCCATTCTCGACAAGCTCGGCTACGCCAAGAAGGATGCCAACGGCATCAGGCTGCGACCGGACGGGCAGAGGGTCTTCTTCGCCATCGACGTGATTCCAACGCTGTATCCCGATGAGGTCGATGCGCTCGAACTGGTGAAGCGCCACTGGGCCGAAATCGGCGTCGACATCAAGGTCAACACGATCGAGCGCGCCCTTTACTACACGCGCGGCGACAACAACGACCATGATGCCGCCGTCTGGCCGGGCCCCGGCGGACTCGACCCGATGCTCGACCCGCGTGACTACTTCGCCCAGCACACTCAGGGCTCGCGCTACGCGATTCCGTGGGCGCAATGGTACGTCTCGGGCGGCAAGGACGGCCAGGAACCGCCGGAGGGCCAGAAGCAGCGCATGAAGCTGTTCGACCAGGCGCGCGCCACGGCCGACCTGGAGAAGCGCACCGCGCTGATGAAGCAGGTCTTCGACATCACCGCCGACGCCTTTGAGACCATCGGCATCTGCCTCGCGGTGAACGCCTTCGGCATCTGCAAGAACAACCTACAGAACGTGCCGGCGAAATATCCCAACGCCTGGACCTGGCCCAATCCCGGCCCGGCCCTGCCTCAGCAGTTCTTCTTCGCGACGTGAGCGACGACAGCCCGGCCGCGCCGCGAGCGTGGCCGGGCCGTCTCACCCAACAGGCAGTGCCATGCTCCGCTTCATCGCCAAGCGCCTCCTCTGGATGGTGCCCTCGCTGATCGTCGTCAGTTTTCTGTCCTTCGTGCTGATCCAGCTTCCTCCGGGCGACTTCGTCACGACCTATATCGCGACGCTCGCAGCCTCGAACGAAGTGGTCGATCAGAACACGGCGGCCGATCTGAGAATCCGCTTCGGGCTCGATCAGCCGATGATCGTCCAATATTTCAAATGGATCAGCGGCATCGTGCTCAGAGGTGATTTTGGCCTCAGCTTCGAATGGCAACAGCCGGTCAGTGACCTGATCTGGGAGCGGATGGCGCTGACCCTGGTGCTGACTTTCTCGACGCTACTCGCGACCTGGGGCATCGCACTGCCGATCGGCGTGTTCTCGGCCGTCAAGAAGTATTCGATCGGCGACTATATCGTCACCTTCTTCAGCTTCCTCGGCCTCGCCATTCCGAGCTTCCTGCTCGCGCTCGTGCTGATGTATGTCGCAGCCGTCGAATTCGGGCAGGAGGTCGGCGGGCTCTTCTCCGAGCAGTATCTCACGGCCCCCTGGAGCATCGGCAAGGTCATCGACCTGCTGCACCATCTCTGGATTCCCGTCATCATTCTCGCTGTCTCCGGCACCGCCAGCCTGATCCGCGTCATGCGCGCCAACATGCTGGACGAGCTGCACAAGCCCTATGTCACGACGGCGCGCGCCAAGGGCCTCTCGGAATTCCATCTGCTGGTGAAGTACCCGGTTCGCCTGGCCCTCAATCCGTTCATCTCGACGATTTCCTGGCTGTTGCCGAACCTCGTCTCCGGTTCGATCATCGTCGCCATCGTGCTTAGCCTGCCGACGGCGGGGCCTCTCCTGCTCCAGTCGCTGATGAGCCAGGACATGTATCTGGCCGGCGCGTTCGTGCTGCTGATCTGCACGCTCACGCTCATCGGCTCTCTCATCAGCGATATCCTGCTCGCCCTCGTCGACCCCCGCATCAGGCTGGAATRGGTAATGACCGACACCGCCCTTTCATCCGTCGACAGCACCCGGCTGGCCGTTGCCTCGCAATGGCAGCTCGTCTGGTGGGCGTTCAAGCGCCACCATCTTGCCATGGCGGGGCTGATCGTCACGGTGTTTCTTTACATCATCGCCATTGCCCCGGGTTTCTTCGCCATCAATGATCCGTCGCAGCAGAACGCACGGGCGGCATTCCATCCACCGCAGGCTATCCATTTCATCGACAGGGGGGCGGATGGGAGCTGGTCTTTCCGGCCCTTTATCCATCCTTCGGTGTTTAAGCGCGATCCGCAGACGCTCTCAGCGGTCTATAGCGAAGACAAGGCCCGCAAAACCTATCTTACGTTCTTCGGCCAAGGTTTCGAGTACAGGCTGTTCGGGCTGTTCAGCACTACGACCCACCTGATCGCCTCGGAAAACAAGGCCCAGCCGATCTTTCTGCTCGGGACGGATCGGCTCGGCCGCTGCGTTTACAGCCGTATCATCCAGGGCGCCCAGATTTCCCTGTCGGTCGGCCTGGTCGGCGTCCTGCTTTCGCTGACTATCGGCATCCTGCTCGGCGGCATCTCCGGATATTACGGCGGTCGCATCGACTTTGCGGTACAGCGCGTCATCGAGTTCGTGCTGTCGCTACCTAGCATCCCGATCTGGCTCGCGCTGTCGGCAGCCCTGCCGCAGGATTGGCCCGCGACCCTCAACTATTTCATGATCACGCTGATCCTGTCGCTGACCGGCTGGGCCCAGCTCGCCAGGGTCGTGCGGGGCCGCTTCCTGAGCCTGCGTACCGAAGAATTCGTCACCGCGGCGCGGCTCGACGGTGCCTCTGAAGGACGGGTCATCTTCCGCCACATGCTGCCGAGCTTCGCCAGCCACATCATCGCGTCGATCTCGCTGGCGATCCCGGCCATGATCCTCGCAGAGACCGCGCTCAGCTTTCTCGGCCTGGGGCTGCAGCCGCCGACCATCTCCTGGGGCGTATTGCTGCGCGAGGCACAGAACATCCGCTCGATCGCGACCGCGCCCTGGCTGTTCGCGCCCGGCGTCGCCGTGGTGATCGCCGTGATCGCCCTCAACTTCCTTGGAGACGGATTGCGCGATGCCGCCGATCCGTACAACAAATGAGCGTCATCGATCTCGCCATCGGCCAGGAGCTGCGCCCCGCCGCGCCGGCGCCGACGATCCTCGAAGTCAGGGATCTCGTGACGCACTTCCCGGTGCGCAACGGCGTCGTCAAAGCTGTCGACGGAGTCTCGTTCACGCTCCAGCGTGGCAGGACGCTCTGCATCGTCGGCGAGAGCGGCTCGGGCAAGAGCGTGACCGCGCGCTCGATCCTGCAAATCGTCGATGCACCTGGGCGTATCGTCTCGGGCGCGATGGTCTTGCGCCGGCCCGATGGAACCTCCGTCGATCTCGCGAAGCTCAACCCGCGCGGGCGTGAGATCCGCGCGGTCCGCGGCCGCGAGATCGCGATGATCTTCCAGGAGCCGATGTCGTCGCTGTCGCCGGTCCATACCGTAGGCGACCAGATCATGGAGGTGCTGCAGCTCCACCTGAACATGGGCAAGAAGGAGGCTCGCGCGCGCTGCGTCGAGCTCCTGGCGCAGGTCGAGATTCCCAAACCCGAAGCCGCCGTCGACCGCTATACGTTCGAGTTTTCAGGCGGCATGCGCCAGCGCGTAATGATCGCGATGGCGCTCGCCTGCAATCCCTCCCTGCTCATCGCCGACGAGCCGACGACCGCGCTGGACGTCACAACGCAGGCCGAGATCCTTGATCTGATCAGGAGGCTGCAGCGGCAGCACGGCATGGCCGTGATGTTCATTACGCACGATATGGGCGTGGTCGCCGAGGTTGCCGATGAGGTGCTGGTGATGCACCACGGCAAGGTGATGGAGAGCGGCCCGGTCGACGCCATATTCCACGCGCCGCAGGACGACTACACCCGCATGCTGATCAGCTCCGTGCTAAAGCTCGAGCAGAAGGCCGAGATCAGGCTGAGGCGCGCGCCGATCGCGCAAGAGGCTCCGCCCGTCCTGCAGGTCCGCAATCTGGAAATGCATTTTGGCTCGCCCAAGGCTCCGCTCAGGGCCGTCGACGACGTCTCGCTGGAGGTCAGACCGGGGGAGACGCTCGGCATTGTCGGCGAGTCCGGTTCGGGCAAAACCACGATGGGGCGCTGCCTGCTGCGGGTCTACGAACCCAACGCCGGAGCGATCGACTATCGACGCGCCGATGGCGAGGTCGTCGACCTGCTCAAGGCTGACAAGGAGACGCTGAGGGCCTGCCGGCGCGAGATCCGCATGATCTTCCAGGATCCGGTGGGTTCGCTCAACCCGCGCATGACGGTGGCCCAGATCATCGGCGAGCCCCTGCTCGTCAACAAGATCGCCTCCGGCAAAGAGCTCGACGACCGGGTTGCTGAACTGTTGCGCCAGGTCGGCCTGGAGCCCTCCTGGCGGGAGCGCTATCCGCATGCCTTCTCCGGCGGCCAGCGCCAGCGCATCGGCATCGCGCGTGCCATCTCCCTTAACCCACGCGTCATCGTCGCCGATGAGGCGACCTCGGCGCTCGACGTCTCGCTGCGCTCGCAAATGCTCGACCTGATGATGAACCTGCAGGACAAGCTCGGCTTATCCTACGTCTTCATCAGCCACGACATCGGCGTCATCCGCTACATGTGCGACCGGGTGGCTGTGATGTACCGCGGCAAGGTGGTCGAGACCGGTGGGGCCGAGCAAGTCTGCAATACGCCCACGCACGCCTATACCCAGGCCTTGCTCTCCGCCATTCCGCGACCCGACCCTCGGGCGCGCAGCATCCACCGCCGCCACCGCTACTCCGGTTAACGAGCCTACGGATCAGCCCCATGAAGATCGTCGACATCAAGACCTTCCTGATGCATGCGGGCGCCCCCAGCCTGAAGAACTGGGCCGCGGACGGCTCGTTCGGATCCCAGCAATTCTCGAAGAACCTCACCGGCAGCCGCAACTGGCTCTTCGTCAAGGTCGTCACCGACGAAGGCATCACCGGCATCGGCGAATGCTCCGGCTGGCCGCGCGTCATCAGGACGGCGGTCGAGGACCTGAAAGCGCTGCTCGTCGGCGAGGATCCGACCCATATCGAGCGGCTCTKGCAGAAGATGCAGATCGCGATCATGGGCCACGGCATGACCGGCGTGGTCGGCGCAGGCGCCATGACCGGTATCGACATGGCGTTGTGGGACATCAAGGGCAAGGCGCTGGATACGCCGGTCTGGAACCTACTCGGCGGCAAACTACGCGACAGGATCCGTATCTACGGCCATGCCAACACTCCGGAGGCGGCGTTGTCGCTGAAGCAGCGCGGCGTTACCGCGTTGAAATGCGGCGGCGTCTCCGATCCCGTCAGGAAGGTCGCGGCGCTGCGTGAGGCGGTCGGCGCGGAGATGGACATCGCCATCGACCTGCATGGCCCACCATGGCTCACACCGGCCGATGCGACGCAGGTGTGCCGGGCGCTTGAGCCCTACAAGATGATGTGGGTCGAGGACCCGATCGCGCCCGATAATCTCGACGGCTACGCCCGMATACGCAACCATTCCTCGGTGACGCTGGCGGCCGGTGAGCGGATGGCGACCATCTTCGGTGAACGCGAGCTGATCGAGCGCGACCTGATCGACGTGGTCCAGCCGGACACCGGCCGAGCCGGCGGGATAACCCAGATGAAGAAGATCGCGGCAATGGCAGAGGCGCATCACATCATGCTTGCGCCACATTCCGGCTCGCTCGGGCCGGTCGCGGAATATGCTGCCCTGCATCTCCTCGCAAGCTGCCCGAATGGCCTCATCCTCGAGCGCATCGAGGATGACTGGGACGGCCGCGCCAAGACGGTGATCCCGCACCCAGTCTCGCGCGACGGCTATCTCGACGTCCCCGACCGCCCCGGTCTCGGTGTCGAGATCGACGAGGATTTCGTCGCGCAATGGCCCAGCGAGATGAATGTCTCGATCCCCGTGACGGAGGGGGCCGGCTCCTATGCCGAGGGAACTTTCCGCGAGCATGTCTACGTGCAGTCGCGCTGGAAGCGCGGCGTCTATTTCAAGGACTGAGCCTATGAAGATCGAGCGCTTGCGGGCTTATATGTCGCGCGACAAGGATCGTCCCCGTGTAGTTGTCGCCATCGACACCGATGACGGATTGACCGGCTGGGGCGAGTGCTACAATCACGGGCCTGACCGGGCGCTATTGCCTCTGCTCGACTACCTGTTCGAGTTTATCCGCGGGCAAGACCCGCGACGGATCGAGTACCTGATCCTCTACCTGCTCCAGCAGAGCCGCTTTCCGCCAGGCGCACTCGGGCTGGCGGCGATATCGGCCATCGACCATTGCCTTTGGGACATCTCGGCCAAGGCTCTTGGCGTGCCGGTCTACATGCTGCTTGGCGGCAATGTGCGCGACAAGGTGCGTGTCTATGCCGGTGTCTACACCGCCCCAGACCCGGCCATTGCGCGCGACGAACTCAACGCGCTGAACGAGCAGTGGGGGCTGACGGCGTTCAAGCTCAGTCCCTATCGGATCGACATGCACGCGCATCGCTGGGGCGAGGTCGTGCGAACCAGCGCCGAGTATTTTCGCAATCTGCGCGAGACCGTGCGTTCGGACTATGAGATCGCCTTTGACGCTCATGCCAAGATCTTCGAAGTCGGGCAGGCGATGCAGCTCGGTAACGCGCTTGCCCCCTACGATCCGCTCTTCTTTGAGGAACCGCTCCGGCCCGAAAACTTCGAAGCCTGGGGCGAGCTGAAGCGCGGCCTCGCCTGCACGCTGGCGACGGGCGAGTCTTTGTACAGCCGTTTCGAGTTCCTGCGGCTGCTCTCGGTCAAGGGCTGCGACATCATCCAACCCGATATTTGCGTCGTTGGCGGTCTGCTGGAGATGCGCAAGATCGCCGCGATTGCCGAGGCACACTACGTGACCATCGCGCCCCACAACCCGATGGGGCCGCTGGCCACCGCCGTGAACCTGCATTTCTCGGCTGCGCAGCCCAATTTCCGGATTCTGGAATACCGGCTGCCGCACGGCCCCAACTATGCCTTTGGCGACGGCAGCGGCGACGCCATTGCCCAGCCCGATCGCTCGCAGGGGGCCTGGTACGTCAAGGACCCCTATCTGCCAAGGGATGGCTATCTGCAATTGCGGCCCGATCGCCCGGGCTGGGGGGTCGAGATGGACATGAATGTCCTGGCCAAGGAGGACTACGTTCATTGGGAGCGGAAGGTCCCGTGCCGCCCGGATGGCTCGACGGCTTATGCCTAATGGCAATGTCGGATTCCGGCAGCTATCTCGGCGAATACGCCGTCCCCCGCCGGCATCTAGTCGGGCTCGGCGATGTCCATGCCTATAAGAGGATGGTCTTTGCCGAGCACGGCGCCATTCGCGGCCGTGGCGCAGGCGCTGGCCGCTCCTGCGAGGCCTCGCAGCTAGACGTCCCCTGCTCTAAGTTGATCAAGGTCGGATCTGCCTCGGGCTGGGATGCCCTGAGGGTTAGAGCAGCCCCATAATCATCAAGTAAGTCCTGATTTGGTCGGGCCCCCGGGAAGCAATAGGAGCCGTGCATGTCGCCTCATCATGCCAGAGAACAGGCCGATCTCGCCGTTTATATTGGCAATGGATTGGGCGGTGATATCAGTGTGCTGCGGCTCTCTGGCAAAAGCGGTACGCTGAGCCCGATCCAGCGCATGCCCTTCCCAGGCGTGACCGAACCCGGCCGCTCGCTGCCGTTAGCACTGTCGCCGGGTCGAGAGTTCCTCTACGCCGCCATGCGTGGGGCGCCACGCGGCGTCGCAACCTTCCGAATCGACCGGGCCACCGGTGCGCTGTCTGAACTTGGCTTTGCCGCGATGGCGGAGAGCGTCGCCTATATTCGCACCGATCTCAGCGGACGCTTCCTGTTCGGCGCTTCCTATGACGGAAATGTCGTCACGGTAAGTCCGATCGCGACCGACGGCGTCGCGCAGCCGGTAGCGCAGCGTATTCCAACTGCGCCGAACGCCCATGGCATCATGGGCGACCGATCCGACCGGCATGTTTTGGCGACAAGTCTGGGCGGCGACGTGGTCTACAGCTTCGATTTCGACCAGGTTGCCGGGACGCTGGCGCAACCACGGACGACCGCCCTACCGAAAGGCACCGGGCCGCGCCATTTCATCTTCGGTCCCGCCGGCAAGACCGTGTACCTACTTGGCGAGCTCGATGCTTCGGTCACGGTCTTCGACTACGATCCGGAACACGGCGCACTCAACACCAAGCAGGTCGTCAACATGCTGCCTGTCGGCTTCAGAGCAAAGCCCTGGGGCGCTGATATCCAGATTACGCCGGACGGCCGCTTTCTCTATGCCTCTGAGCGGAACAGCTCGATATTGGCGAGCTTCGCGGTCGAGGTAGATGGCAAATTGCGATTGTTGCAGCACATCCCTACCGAGACGCAGCCGCGCGGCTTCGGCATCGACCCCACCGGGCGCTACCTGGTGGCATTAGGACAGTCGACCAACCACGCTACAGTTTATGTGATCGACGAGAGCGGCGGGCTCAGTGTTACCRACCGAGCCATGGTGGGGAACAGCCCGGATTGGGTAGAGATGGTCGAGTTGGGTTGAGGTCAGCCAGGAGAAAAGGCGGGGTCATCGCTAGGACGCGAGCGCGGGGCCTTCTCAAAATCCCTCATGTCATACTCTGCGATTGCGTCCGTAAGGACAAGGAGCTCTCGCTCTCCGTCGCCGCCCGGCTCATAGCGAAGCAGCGCCGCGGCCCGCTTTACTGCAAGGCTGCGATCCTCGTCATTCGTGATCTCGAAACCTTTCTCACCTTGCAAAGCTGCCCCTCCTGCACGAACTCGCGATCTGAAACCCAGACCAACTTGCGAATCAGACTTCACGATCACCATGGATTGCGGTGGCTTTCGGGCAGCGCGATTTACGCGATCGGCCGGCAACTCGTCGTCATACGAACCAAGCCATCATCCGACGTAACTGAGCCTGAAAGGCTTTATTCCTGGCCCCACGGCTGGCCGCCGGACAGCATAACGCCGCGCTCGCCTAGCTGTGCCTCGAGCCCCTACTCGAGTCTGGCGATGAATTCGTCGGCGACCGCTTCGCGAGCCGCTTGTTCGATCTCTGGGCCCGATGCCTCGGGCCTGCCAAAGGCAATGTTCTCCCGCGCCGACGAACTCTTCGTCCGCCTCCGTGCAAGCGCCGATTTCTCCTGAAGACTTCGGTCAGACGGTATTTTTCGGCTTCGGCGGCCTATTCGCCCCAGCGCAAGGAACGCCTTATTCCATCGCCTCGCGCTGTTTCAGCAGCTGGTTCAGCAGCTCTTGTTGATGGTTGATCCTGTTCGCGATTGCTTCTTCCGCAGCAGATCCAGTGGTTGCGGTGGCTCGTTCCATCAGATCGGCTATATTTCTTCGGACGACCGCAATCTGGTTATCAAGATTCTGCTTGGACACATTATCAGGCATTGGCT
The DNA here is from genome assembly GCF_056396265.1 of Allobosea sp. 05T422_2. Classification (NCBI taxonomy): domain Bacteria; kingdom Pseudomonadati; phylum Pseudomonadota; class Alphaproteobacteria; order Hyphomicrobiales; family Alloboseaceae; genus Allobosea; species Allobosea sp. 05T422_2. The sequence continues at coordinate 20,469 of NZ_JBFTLD010000004.1, forward strand.
CATTCCTCAGTGCGTATCTAGCGCCGATTACCAGAGGTGATGCAGCAAAAACGTTTCGGGCTATACTCAACAAGTCATTCGGTCAACTTGCCAGAATTAGCGGATACGATCTGATATAGAATGCGATATCGCGCCAAATATTTGCTGATTTCTGCCAACGGAACTGAACGTCCTGCATCCGGGCAGCGAGCAACCTATGCGATCATCGTGCGAATGATGCCAGCTACCGGCGCCCGTGATTTGCGTAAGCAAGGTCTCGCCGCGGAAGCAGCTGAGCAAGCGGTCGAAGCATAGGAAAACCATAGCCGCTATGCTGCGGATCGCCAGGATCTCGACCTATAGTGCGCAGATAACGCGGACGGCAGGCCCCCGGGGCGGCGTACGTGCAGTGGGCCGCGACCAGCGACGCCGCGATGCTGCATGGTGATTGACCTAGACTGCGCCAGCCGCTCGCCTACCAGTGCAAGCACGGGTTCTGTAGATGGCACGGGCGCTCAGTCGTCGGCGTCGTGCCCGTGTTCGTGACGGTGGGCGTAGCGCTCGGCCGGGTCTTCCTCGTCCTCGTCCGGGATGTCGTCTTTGTTCAATAGCCGCTCAAGCCAGAGCAGCGCGGCGGCCTTGGCCTCCTCGACGCTGTCCTCGGCGCAGACCGCCCGACGGTTTTCCTGATCGGTGCCGATAAAGCTCCCCGCGGAAAACCGGCTCGGCCTGATTACAAACCAAGCCTTGTCCGGCTGATCATTCGGGTCGGTGTGCCAAAGGCTGACGCCATCGACGCTGGTCTCGTACCAGGCCACCTTCTTCGGAGTCTCCGGCATATTCCCGTTCCAATGGGCCATGGTCGGATGTCCTCAAGTCGAGAGGTAGATGACAATGCCGGATTCCTTCGGAATTGCCCCACTGGTCATGCCATCGCCCAGCGACCCATGGCGATTGGCGGTTCAAGGCGCGACGCTAGTCAACGACAATAGTCGTCGTCGTCTTCCTCGTCGTCATCCAACTTGTGGTCGCCGTCCCGTGCAGTGAAGTCAGCCTCAAGTGCCGCTTCCGCGCATGCTGTTTATCGGCGCAGTAAACAACTCCTCGCACATATCGGGCGTCACGAGCATTAACAGAAGCAGCATCGTGAGCGCGCCGACAGGCCGTTCCGGGCTGTGTCGACGATCGGCAGAGTCGGATGCCGCCCCCCATCATCAGGATGAGMGCAGGCGCCAATTCGCCTTCGCGCGAGAAAGCCCGCTTGCGCGATCTCGCGCTGCTCACCCTGACTGTCGTCGCGATCAGGCCCCATGGAAGCTAGTGGGCCAAGGCGCCGAGGCGTGACGCGATGCGTCGCGTGCAACAAGCTGCGATACCTCAGCGAACAGGTCCATCGGCGCTCTCAGCGCCAAATCCGACAGGGAGAGGATACCGATCATCCGTTTCTCTCTGTTCATCACCGGAACATGATGGATTTGCTCCTCCGCCATGCGGCGCGTCGCATCCCTGACGTCATCGTCCTCGAAGCACCAGGTGATGCCCGCCGTCATGACCTTTCTCGCCTTTGTAGTGTTGGGATCGGCCCCTTCGGCGCAGCCACGGCAGGAAGGTCTCTGTCCGTGATCATTCCGATAAGGCGATCATTTTCTCCCACCGGAAGGCACCCGATTTTCGCGTCGCGCATCTTGCGCGCGACCTCGGTCAGCGAGATGTCCGGAGAGATCCATTCTGCATGTGCGGTCATAGCGTCACGAACGAGCATGATAACCTCCTGCTCTGCGCGGCTTCGAGTCTGAGGCATGTCGCTCTCTGAAGGGATTGCCTGGTGGTCTCCACGCTGCGCCGGAATGCGCTGCGCCAGCCGAGCGCGCTATTCAGAAAACTGCCTTGGGCGCCGAAAGCAGCGTGGTCCGGGAAAGGACTCTGGCGAAGGCCTGCCCCCAGGGAGTGGCATGCTCGTGGATGATAACGGATCATCAGGGGGCGAGCCAGCATAGTGTGCGGTGACCAGGCAATTCGGCGCAGCCAGGGCCGACAGCAGGGCCAGCGGACCAGTCCTTACTCCGGGCCGCCGATCCAGTCGACCAGCAGAGCTGCGAGGCCGAATGCAGCGCCGGCGGAGCAGACAGCTGGCCAGCCATTCCAGGCCCAAGCGATGCCGGCCAGCATCGATCCGGTGGCGCCACCGATGAAGAAAATGCCCACGAACAGCCCATTTAAGCGTCCGCGCGCCTTGGGCTGTAGTAGGTTGATGGCGCGGCGGCCGAGCGTTTGGTCGCCGATTACGCCGATGTCGAGCAGCACGGCGCTGACGACCATTAGCCCCAACGGAACCCATCCGGTTGCGGTCGCGGCTGCGGCGGAGCCTGCCCACGCCGACAGCGCCATCGCGCCGATCAGCACGAGGTGGCAGGCGAGAGTGGCGGAGCGCGTCAAACCACGATCTCCAGCGCGGCCGAACAGCGGCGTGACTGCAGCACCTCCGGCGCCCGCCAACGCAAACAGCGCAATGCCGCGCTGGCCGAGGTCGAAGGGCGACTGTGCAAGGCGCAATGCCACCGCCGTCCAGAACAAGCTGAACGCCGCCATTACCAGCGMCGCTGTCAGGGCGCGCCGTCGAAGCATCGGTTCGTCGCGCAAAAGGCCGAGCAGCGAGGCGATCAGCGCGCCATAGGATGTTCTCGCTACCGGGAGCCGTCGCGGCAAGCTGAAAGCGAGGACGCAGGCGAGCAGAATCAGAGAAGCCGCGCTGAGGCCATAGAAGGCTCGCCAGCCCCAAGCATCGGCGACCAGGCTGGCCAGCGGACGCGCCAGCAGGATGCCGACCATCAACCCGCTCATGACGTCGCCGATAACGCGACCATCCTGTCCAGGTGGGGCCATGGATGCGGCGATCGGCACAAKGATCTGAATCGCGGAACAGGCGGCGCCCAGGACGAACAGCACTATCAGCAGCGCGCTTGCCGTAGGCGCGAGTGTGGCAATACCAGCGGCCATTGCTGCCGCGATCAACATACGCAGGATTAGGGCGCGATTCTCGGCGAGATCGGCGAGCGGCACGAGGAAGAATAGGCCGGCGGCATAGCCAAGCAGGGTGGCCATGGCGACGAGGCCGAAGCCTGCGGCATCGGCGCCGAACGATGACCCGATTAGGCCAACTAATGTCTGCGGCGCGAACAGATTGGTGACGATGATGCCGACAGCGGTGGCAAATAGCACAGTCTGCGGGCCGGTAATTGTGGCGGCCGGCAAATGCGTCATTTGTCCGTCTTTCGTTCCTCGCATGGTCGATCCTCAACATTCCGCATATCGTTTTTTGCTTTTATGCGAAACCGTCACCATGCTACAATTCAATAAATTCGATAATGATTATGCGGGTCTRTTATGAACATTCATGACCTCGAAGCCTTTATCGCCGTGGTGGAAACCGGTTCGATCGTCGGTGCGTCAGCGAGACTTAATCTTACCCAGCCGGGTGTAACCCGCCGCATCCAGAACCTTGAGGACGCGCTGGCAACGGCGTTGCTCGACCGCCAGTCGAAGCCGCTGAAGCCGACAGCCTCCGGCCGTGAAGCCTATGAACATGGCCGGCGCGTGCTACGTTCGCTTGAGGATTTGAAGGCCGGCGTGTCGCCAGAGGGCGAGGTCAGGGGCGAGTTCCGGCTGGGCATTATGCCCTATCTCTCCGATGCCGCGCTGGCGATGCCGCTCGATGGCCTGCGCGCCGCGTTCCCGCAACTGACTTTACGCATCACCTCCGGCTGGTCGCCAAGGCTGGTCGAGCAGGTGGCGCGCAGCGAGCTCGACGCAGTGGCGGTGTGTCTCGCGGAGGGTTTGGCGCCGCCGCAGGAACTGATCTGCGACGATCTCGGCGCGCAAACAGTGCTGCTGGTTGCGTCATCCGACCTTGGTGTACCGCGGGAAGCCGACCTTGCCACGCTGTCGCAATTTCCCTGGGTGATGAACGAAAATGGCTGTGGCTTTCGTGCCTATATCCGCCAGAGCTTCGAGGCGGCGCGGCTGCCTTTCCAAGTTGGGGTGGAGGCTCTCAGTGTCGATCTCAGAATGTCGCTGGTGGCGCGCGGCCACGGCATCGGCATAGTCACCCCGGCCGCCTTCGCCGACGGCCGCTGGCGCGAGGGAGTTGAGGTCATCGACTGCCCAAACTTCAAGCCGCAAGTGCGCGCTTGGTTGCTGCACCGCCCCCCGGCAGGCAGGCTCGCGCGGCCGATTGAAGTGTTCCGCAATGCCTTGATCGAAGGGCTTCAGCTTCCGATGCCGCTGTTATCGTAACACGGTGCTCAGAGCAGTGCTTCACGAGGCCTTATCAGTCCCCGATTGGCGCCTTGTGATCGAAGCCGTATAAGTATACTTGCCGGCTCCAAACTTCAGTTTATTTTCCATCGCGCTCTATCGATGCGGTCATTTCCGCTTGGCAGTGGGTTTGATTCGCGAGATCATTGCTCCGCGGCTTATGTTGCTTTGGGTCTGGGGAAACGAGCGTCATCGCCATGCTTTATGCCCTTATCGGGCTTACGGCCCTGTTTGTCGTGGCTGTCTTCGCACACGCGGGGGACAAGAGCCCGCTTCAACGCCGGCTTTACGATCAGCGGCACCGCAGCACCGAGCAGGCGTTTAGACGGAGGAGCCGTATTTGACATAATTAGTGCCAGTTGTCGGCTCGCGCTGGTGGACGTCCTAGGCAACGATAGGCGGCTGTTCCTTCGGCCAAAGCCGCCAGATATTCGTAAGATGAGTTGACGATCTTCGTCTCAAACGCGCGAACCCTCGACTCGGGGATCTCAGAGCGGACGGATCATGGTCCCCGATAGCGATCCAGGATGGACACTGAACCTTCGACCGATTGTCACCCAAACAATTGGTGCCCGTATCATCGGTTCCGATCACGCCGCGGCATCAGTAGTTCACCTAGCCTCGCTCCCCCGCCAAAAATTCTTGGGAGGCGAGCGATGTCGGAAAGGCTCTCCACCTTGCCTCAAATGAACGGTTTCACGGGCGAACTGGTCGAGCCATTGACCAGCAAGGCGGTGTTCCAGTCTAGCTTGGCACACCGATATGCACGGCGCGCTCGAACCAAGAAGATCCTGCGCTCGCTGAGCGATGAGCAACTCCGGGACGATGCGCCGCTGCCCCGGCGGGACGGTCCGGGACATGTGAGCACCGTGTTGTGGCCGGAGCTGACGGGTAGTCGAACTGGAACGCCAAGAGACTACAAGTGCAAGCGCGCTGTCGACGGATAATCATCGCCCACTTAAAGCGCGGGCCAGCCCAATCTAGCAATTGGGGCTCCAGCACGTTCCCCATTAGTTGCCTCCCCCTCAAGCACCGAGCCTCTCCCGAGGTGAAGCTGCCAGGCGAGAGATCGCCCTCAGCGGAAGTCAGTGCTGATTAGAATGAAGAATCTGGCCGAGAAATTGTCGCGTGCGTTCATTTCGAGGTGTTGAGAAAAATTCTGCAGGCGGCGCGACCTCGACGATCTCGCCTGCATCCATGAAGATTATCCGGTCAGCAACCTTGCGGGCGAAACCCATCTCATGAGTGACGCAGATCATGGTCATGCCGCTTTCGGCGAGTTCTACCATGACGTCGAGGACCTCGCTGACCATCTCCGGATCGAGCGCCGAAGTAGGCTCGTCGAACAACATGATCCTCGGGTTCATGCATAACGACCGCGCGATTGCAACGCGTTGTTGCTGGCCACCCGAGAGCTGGATCGGGTATTTCGCGGCCTGCTCGGGGATATGGACGCGCTCCAAGATGATGCGAGCGTTCGCCTCGGCCYCCGGCCTCCTGATCCCGCGCACCTTCATTGGCGCTAGCGTGCAATTTTCCAACACCGTCAGATGCCCGAACAGGTTGAAGCTCTGGAACACCATGCCGATCTCGCGGCGGATGTTCTCGATGCCGCGCAGATGCGCGTGTACGCTCGTGCCATCAATGATAATCTCGCCGCTCTGGTGTTCCTCGAGCTGGTTGAGACAGCGGATCAGGGTCGACTTGCCAGAGCCCGAGGGTCCACAAATGACGATGCGCTCGCCGCGGTTGACCGTCAGGTCGATGTTCCGCAGAACCTGGAAGTCGCCATAGAATTTGTCGACCTTGCGCATCTCGATCATAACGTCGCCCGCGGTGCGGGACGCGCCGGTCTTCTCTGTTGCGGGCATCGTCATGAGCTTCATCTCGTTTTGACCAGAGAATTTGGCGCGCCCGACCCGAGACCGGACGCGCCATGTCACGCGTTTGGGCAGGTTCTCAGAATGTCGGCATCGGCGGAAGCTTGTTCAACGGAATGCCGAACCAGCGCTGGTTGATGGCGCTGAGTTCGCCGTTCTTCTCGATATCGGCGATGAATTTGTTGGCGAACTCGGCGAGCGCAGTGTCGGCCTTGCGAAAGGCCATGCCATTGGCCTGCTCGCGCAGGGTCAGCTTCGGCTCCATGTTGAGCTGTGGATAGTCCTTGTTGAGTTGCGCGAGGATGGTGTTACTCGCGCCCATGGCCTGGACCTGACCCGAGATCAGGGCCTGCAGCGCCGTGGCATCGTCGTCGAAGCGCTTGAGTGGCGTGCCCTGCGGCGCGATCGCGCTGATGGCCGTGTCCTGCGTCGAGGCGCGCGCGACACTGATCGTCACCGGCTTCAGGTCCTCCGGAGTCTTGATGTTCAGGCTCTTGGGACCCAGCACGTAAATGGTGAGCGTGCTGTAGGGATTGGAGAATAGCACCTGCTTTGAGCGCTCGGCGGTGATGCCGAACGTGGCAATCAGCACGTCAATTTTGTTGGTCAGCAGATAGGGTATGCGGTTTGGCCCGGTGACCGGGACGAGTTCGAGCTGCACGCCAAGCGCCTTGGCCATCAGCTTGGCGACGTCGGCGTCGTATCCGGCCGGCTGCTGCTGGGCGTCGGTGCCGCCGAAAGGCGGATAGTCGGTCAGTACGCCAACCAGCAGCTTGCCGCGCGCCTTGATCTMCTCGGGCGTGGCTGCGCTCGCCGGGGCGGCGCCGAGAGTTGCGGCGGCGACGCCGGCGAGAAGCAGCGCGCCGAGGCTGCGGCGCAGGATGGACTTGAACAGTGACATGGGACGTTTCTCCTCGGGTGGACTTGGTAGGCCTTGCGTCGCCGCGCTTAGCGCGCGGCGACCAGGAGCTTTTGCTCCATTCGCTTGCTGTAGGCCGATAGCGGCCGGCAGATCAGGTAGTAGATCAACGCGACGAGCGCGAAGATGGTAAAGGGCCGGAAGGTGGCGTTGTTAATCACCTGCGCCGCCCGCGTCAGTTCGACGAAGCCGATGATCGAGGCGAGCGAAGTGCCCTTAATCAGCTGAACGAGGAAGCCAATCGTTGGCGGAATGGAGATTCTGACCGCTTGTGGCACGACGACCAGCGCCATCTTCGGCCAGTAGCGCAGACCGAGCGAGGTCGCCGCCTCCCATTGCCCGCGCGGCACGACCTCAATAGCGCCGCGCCAAATCTCGCCCAGGAAGGCGCTGGCATGCAGCGACAAGCCGATCGCGGCTGCGGTCCAGGGATCGACTGACCAGCCAAACAGACCGGGCACGAAGAACGCGAGGAAGAGCTGCATCAACAGCGGCGTGCCCTGGAAGACCTTGATATAGCCGTTCGCGACCAGCCTGAGCCATTTGAACTCACTAGTTCGAGCGAGCGCGACAAGGGCGCCGCCAATCGCGCCGCCGACAAAGGCAACGACCGAGAGCAGCAGCGTCCAGCGCACCGCGGCGATGATGTAGAGGATCTCGTTAGGTCCGAGTGTGCGCATCGTCTGAAACCTACCGGGTTGGCTTGCGCAGGAGGGTGCGCTCGATTCCGGCGAAGGCGCTCCAGAAGAACAGCGACAGGCCGAAATAGATGCAGGTCACAACGAAATAGACCTCGAAGCTGCGGAAGGTGCGCGACTGGATATCGCCCGCGACCGCCGTGAGCTCGCTCGCCGCGATCGCGGAGCAGACGCTCGAATTTAGCATCAGCAGGATGAACTGGCTGGTCAGCGAGGGATAGACCGCCTGGATCGCCGGCTTGAGGACGATGTAGCGAAAGATTTGCAGCGGCCGCATGCCGAGCGACTTGCCGGCCTCGACCTGGCCCTTGTGAATGCTCTCGATGCCAGCGCGGATAATCTCGATGCCGTAGGCGCCGACATTGACGACGAGCGCGATGAGCGCCGCCTCGTTCGATGAGAGTTTGATKCCGAGCGTAGGCAGACCGAAATAGATCATGAAGATCTGAATCAGGAACGGCGTATTCCGGATCAGCTCGATATATTCGTCGATGAGCCAGCGTAGCCATCGCGGACCCGAAGTCTTGCCGAGCGCCCMCGCGACCGAAACGACCATGCCGATCGCCATTGCAAGTGCCGAGAGCACGAGCGTGTTGATCAGTCCCTGCAGTAACTCTGGCCACGCCGCGAAGACGTCGGCGAAATCGAATTCATAGCTCATGCAAAACACCCGATGCGGCGGGTGACCAAGCGTCCAGCCATCCGTCTCCTCCTATGCCCTCACCGGCCGGTTCGATATCGGCTCTTTGTCTTACAACCATTGCGCCAATTACAGACGCGGGATCATCAATCCACCATCAGCATTGATCACTGTGCCCGTCGCGTAGGCGAAATTGCCGCTCGCCAGACCGACCACGCAACGCGCCACGTCCTCGCCCTCGCCCCAGCGCCCGGCTGGTATCATGCCGTCCGCGATACGGGCATCGTATTTGGCCGCGACCTTCGCGGTCATGTCGGTGCGGATCACGCCCGGTCGGACCTCGAAGACCGGGATGCCTTCGGGCGCGAGCCTGACCGCGAGCGCCTTCGCCCACATCGAGAGACCGAGCTTCGAGACGCAATATTGCGCCCGGTCGATCGAAACCATCTCCGTGCTGGCCGACGTGATGAAGACGATCACCGGCCGCTCTGCCTTGTCCGCGAGCATCGCCTTGGCGACTTCCTGGCTCAAGAAGGCGGCGCCGCGCAGGTTGACATCCATGACGACGTCGAAGCTTTCCGGCGTAATCTCCAGCATGTCACCGCGAACCGGCGCGCCGATCCCGGCATTCGAGACAAAGAGATCGAGCCGGCCGAAAGCCCGCTTCACATCCGCGTTTAGGGCAGCATGGCTTTCGACTGCGGCGACGTCATGCTTGAAGAACCGCGCCGCGGCGCCGGCCTCCTCGAAGAGCTTCAGCGCCACGGCGACCGCCTCGTCCTCGACAACGTCGGTGAAGGCGATGTCATGGCCTACCCTGGCGAGCGCGACACCGATCGCGCAGCCGATGCCGCGCCTTGCGCCGGTAATTAGTGCGACGGGGCGGGTCATCTTATTCCCCTCGGTAGAGCGGTGTGCGCTTTTCCTGGAAGGCGGCGACACCTTCCCTGACGTCATCAGTATAGGAGACGAGCGAGCTCGCCAGCGTCTCCATGATCGCTGCCCGGTCCTCGTCTTCCGCGGCGTTGATCAACTGCTTGACGATGATGTTCGCGACCGGACCACGGGCGGCGACGCGCTCGGCCATCGCTGTCGCGGCCGCGAGCGCCCCACCCTTCTCCACGACCTGATCGACGATGCCGAGAGCAAGCGCTGTCTCGGCGGTGACGACCTCGCCCGTCAGGGCAAGGCGACGCGCGACACGCCCGCCCAGGCGCTTGACCAGGCGTTGGGTGCCTGACCAGCCCGGAATCATACCGAGGCCGCTCTCGGGCAGGCCAATCTTGKCCTGAGCTTCACAGATTCGGATATCAGCGGTAACGGCGAGCTCCAGCCCGCCGCCGAGCGCGTGGCCGTTCATGGCGGCGATAACCGGCGGTTTCATCCGCGCGAGCTTGTCGAAGACACGGTGGCCAGAACGCACCCAGCCCTGCCCCATCTCCAGTGCCGAAAGCTCGCCCCAGGCGACAATGTCGCCGCCGGCGCAGAAGGCCTTGCCTTCACCCGTAAGGATCACCGCGCGCACCGTTCGATTGGCATCGATCCTATCGGCGAAGCTGCCCAGMAGCCCAACCATGACGTCGTCGAGCGCATTGAGCTTTTCTGGCCTGGCGAGCGTGATCGTCGCGATGCCGGAGGCGATGTCGAGGCGGACGGAGTCGCTCATGCTGCCCTCATTGGAACTTCAAGGCCGATCAACGCCTCGTCGAACAAGGCCGCATCCATCAGCTTTGGCGGCCGCGGCACCAGAAGCGGAAACTCGCTCTGGGCGAGGATGTCACGCTCCAGATCCACGCCGGGCGCGATCTCCGTGATGACGATCCCCTCCGGCGTCAGCCTCATCACACAGCGTTCCGTGATGTAGGTCACCTCCTGCCCCTGTGCGACTGCGCGCGGCCCTGAGAAGGAGATGTGTTCGACGGCCTCGACGAGCTTCTTCACCCTCCCCTCCTTCTCGATAACCAGCTTGCCATCGGCGATCGCGAGCTTGGCCGCGGCGCTAAAATAGCCGGAGAAGACGATGCGCTTGGCCCGGGCGGTAATGTCGATGAAGCCGCCTGCGCCGGCCGTGACATGCGGCCTGACCCCGAGCTTGGAGACGTTGACACAGCCCTGCCGGTCGATCTGCAGGAAGGAGAGCAGCGACATGTCGAAGCCCGCGCCCTGGAAGTAGGTGAACTGGTAGGGCGACGGCACGATCGCCTCCGCATTGGAAGCGCAGCCAAACTGGAACTCGAGCAACGGCACGCCGCCGACGGCGCCCTGCTCGATCACCCAAGTCACCGCGCCGTGCTGCCCCTCCTCGATCAGGATGCGCGGGACGTTTGCTGAGATGCCGAAGCCGATATTGACCGCATCGCCGTGGCGCAGTTCCTGCGCCACGCGCCGCGCGATGACCTTGGCGACGTCGAAGGCCGGCGTCTCGAAGCTCGACAGGGGCCGCGACACCTCGCCCGAGATCGCCGGATCATAGGCCGTCTGCGTCGTCTGCATCTGCTCGGGCGCGACAACGATTGCGTCGACCAAAATGCCGGGCACGAAGACGGCTTGCGTCTTAAGGCTGCCGGCGGCGACCACGCGCTTCACTTGTGCAATGACAATGCCGCCATTGTTGCGAACCGCCAGCGCTTGATCGAGCGGGCCGAGCAGGCCTCCCTCATGCTCGTAGGAGAGGTTGCCGCGTTCGTCGGCGGTTGTGGCGCGGATGATCGCGACCTGAGGTACGATGCTCCGGAAATAAAGCCAGTCGTCGCCATCGAAATCGACGCGGCTGACGATCGGCTCAGCCGCGGCGCGCGCATTCATGGCACAGCCCTGATGCCTGGGATCGACGAAAGTGTCCATGCCGATCTTGGTCAGCACGCCCGGCCGCTTGGCGGCGGCCTCGCGATGCATGTCGAACAGTATGCCGCTCGGGATGTTGTAGGCCGGTATCTGGTCGCCTGTGACCATCTTCCAGATTTCCGGTGGCTCGGCCGAGGACGGGCCGGACGGATAGGAGCCACCCATAATCCGCGCCAGTAGGCCCGACTTCGCCAGATGGTCGATGCCCTTGATGCCCCACATGTCGCCGGCTGCGATCGGATGCAGGGTCGTGAGATTGCGCGGATGGCCGCAGGCGTCGAAGCGTCGGCCGATTGCCGCCAGCACGGCGTCGGGACAACCCAGACCGGACGACGAGGAGACAGTGACAATCGCCTCGTCCGGGATTAGGGCCGCGGCTTCGTCAGCGGAGAGAATGCGAGGAAAGGCCATGGTTTTGTCTCTGGATGTGAATTGTCAGCCGGCGGCGGCCAGTGCGCGCTGATAGGCGCCACAGGATTCTCGGATGACGAGGTTGGCGGGGCCTATGTAGCTCTCCGATTCCGCGGCTGAATCGGCGATCTGCTTCAGCAGCAGCGCGGCGGCGCGCTCGCCGAGCCCGACGGGATCAACAGCGACGGTGGTCAGTGCTGGCGAGACATGACGCGCCTCGCTGGTGTCGTCGAAACCGACGATCGCGATGTCGCGCCCGACAACGAGACCGTGCCGCGCCGCGGCGAGCATCGCGCCGATTGCGACGACATCGTTGTAGCAGACCACCGCTGTAGGCCGATCATTTAGCGATAGTACAGCGCTCATTGCACCGAAGCCCCCGTCGCGTGTCGGCATACTTTCAAGGTTGAGGGTTGGATCAACTTTGCGGCCGGCCGCCTCCATAGCCGCGAGAAAGCCGCCGTGCCGCTCCTGTCGGACGACCATCGAATGCATGCCGCCGAGATAGGCGATGCGCTCATGGTCAAGATTGATGAGATGGCGGGTGATCCGGCTGGCCCCGGCGACGTTTTCCGGCACGACGTGGCTTACCTCGGCGCCCGGAAGGCGCCGGATCGCCACCACGAGCGCAGTATCGGCTGCTTTGACCCAATCGAGATGCTCAGACCGCGTGTCCAGCGCCGGACAAAGGATGATGCCGCCAGCACCATGCTCGCGCATCATCCGCATCACCTGGTCCTGACGCACCACGCTTTCGGCTGTGTTGGCCATGAAGGCGACATAACCTGCCATCTGCAGGACCTTTTCGACGCCAATCGCAAATTCGGCGAAGAATGGGTTCGAGAGGTCGTTGAGGACCAGGCCCACGATGCGGGATTGCGCATTTCGGAGGTTGGCAGCGCCGCGGTTGTAGACATAGCCCAGCTGGTCCATCGTCTGCAGAACCTGCTGCCGAGTCTCGCGCTTGACGGTGCCGCGCCCGGTCAGGACGAGCGAGACCGTCGATTTCGAGACGCCGGCGGCGTCCGCGATCTCGATGATCGTCACCTTTCGCTTGCCGCTTTTCGACTTCGGCATCGTTTCATCCCTGAACCGTCTGCGTCACTTCTTATTATGGAACGTTCCATTATCATACTTGCGCGAGTGAGGCAATCACCCTCTTTCAAATGATTTTATGCACCTATATAAGGTTATTGAGGCGTTCATGAAATAGAACGTTCCACTAAACTGCACTTCCGGAGGAAGCGATGGCTGAAATTTCCCTGCCCCGTGCGGACGGCAGCAGCGAGCGCTACCCGTTGGCGGCACCCTCCCCTTATCCCCGCACCGCTTCCGCAAACGGGGTTCGCACCGTCTATGCGGCAGCCCATGTCGTGGCCGACCCGCTGAAGCTGCAGGAGCCCTGGCGCGTCGCGGCGGTGGACTGGGACGCCACTCTGGCTTTCCGCCACCATCTTTGGGGCCTCGGCTTCAAGGTTGCGGRGGCGATGGACACATCCCAGCGCGGCATGGGGCTGGATTGGCCGAATGCGGCTGAGCTGATCACCTGCGTTCTCGCTGAAGCCAAGGCGACGCCCGGCGCCGATCTCGCCTGCGGCGCCGGCACCGACCAACTGGATCCGCACGCGGCGCGCAGCCTCGACGACGTGTTACGCGCCTATGAGGAACAGATCGGCCATGTCGAGAAGCACGGTGGCAAGATCATCCTGATGGCGAGCCGCGCGCTCTGCCGCGTCGCGAAAAGCCCAGACGATTACCACGCGGTCTACAGCCGTCTGATCGGCCAGTGCCGCGGCAAGGTGATCCTGCACTGGCTCGGCGAGATGTTCGACCCCGCGCTCGAAGGCTACTGGGGCAGCCGCGACTTCCGGCAATCCATGGAGACGGTGCTAACCTTGATCCGCGAGCACGCGGCCAAGATCGACGGCATCAAGGTCTCGCTGCTCGACGCCGGCAAGGAGATCGAGATGCGGCGCCTCCTGCCCGAAGGCGTCGTCATGTATACCGGCGACGACTTCAATTATGCCGAGCTGATCGCCGGCGATGAGCAGGGCTTCTCGCACGGGCTGCTTGGCATCTTCGATCCGATTGCGCCGGCTGCGGCAGCCGCCTTCGCCAGGTTGGAAGCTGGTGACAGAGCCGGCTTCCACGCTATCCTCGACCCGACAGTCGCGCTCTCTCGCCGGCTCTTCGAGGCCCCGACACAGCATTACAAATGCGGGGTGGTTTTCCTCGCCTGGCTGAATGGCTTCCAGAAACATTTTCGGATGGTCGGCGGCGCCGAATCCGCCCGCGGCATCCTGCACTATGCGGATCTCTTCCGCCTCGCCGACCAGTCCGGGCTCTTCGTCGAGCCGGAGCTTGCCGCACGCCGCATGGAGCATCTGTGCGCCCTTAACGGCGTCGCCTGAGGAAAGGGCCGTACCATGCACGCTCCATTGCTTGACACCGAGATCTACGAACAAATTCGCGAAACCGCCCGGCGCTTCGCGGAAGATGTCGTCAGGCCCGCCGCTGCCGATCTTGACCGTGACGAAACCTTTCCGGCCGAGATCTACCGCCTGATGGGCGAGATCGGCCTGTTCGGTATCACCGTGTCGGAAGAGCATGGCGGCTCCGGCCTCGACACGTTCGCCTATACAATAGTGATGGAGGAGTTGTCGCGCGGTTATGCCTCGATCGCTGACCAGTGCGGCGTCGTCGAGCTGATCGGCACTCTGCTCACCCGCTACGGCACGCCCGAGCAGGTGAAGCTCCTGCCGGACATCATTTCCGCGAAGACCCGCATCGCTTACTGCCTGACCGAGGCGGAGGCCGGCTCCGACCTCTCTAATGTCCGCACCACCGCACGCGAGACCGCCGCCGGCTACGTCATCGATGGCAACAAGCTATGGATCCACAACGCGCCGGTCGCAGATCTCGGCTTCGTCCTAGCCTCGACCGACCCTGCCGCGGGCCATCGCGGCATGAGCATCTTCTTAGTCGAYCTCCATGCATCGGGTGTCTCGCGCGGGCCGAAGGAGCACAAGATGGGCCAGCGCGCCAGCCAGGTCGGCGCACTCAACTTCGACGGCGTCGTGGTGCCGCGCAAGGCGCTGCTCGGCCCGACGGGGCGCGGCTTCCACATCATGATGAGTGTACTGGAGAAGGGCCGCGTCGGCATCGCTGCGCTCGCGACCGGCATTGCGCAGGCCGGGCTGGAAGCGGCTCTGGGCTACGCGCGAGACCGCCGTCAGTTCGGCAAGCCGATCCTCGACAATCAGGGACTGCAATGGATGCTGGCGGACATGGCCAAAGACATAGCAGCCGCCCGTGCCCTGACAGAGAGAGCCGCATTGCTGATAGACCACGCCAGACCCGCGACCGCTGCCGCGTCAATCGCGAAGTGCTTTGCAAGCGATATGGCAGTGGCGCAGACGGCCAATGCCGTCCAGATTTTCGGGGGCGCCGGGTATATCCGCGGGTTTGAAGTTGAGCGGCTCTATCGCGACGCCAAAATTACCCAGATATACGAAGGTACTAACCAGATTCAACGAACTATTATCGCCAAGGAACTCATTAAGAACGGGGCCGCGGCTTAGCTCCTTGCCAACGACTTGCCGAGCTCACTTGGCATGATTGGCTGCAAATCGGCGGCCCCGAACAGAAATAGCATCTCAAGCCGGCGGCCRGCTACTCCGCTCCTGACCGCGGGAGCCGGGTAGCTGACCTTCGGCGACGCAATTACGGTCGGCGGACGACCCCAGGTCGCAGTGCTCTGGGTTAGGCCGCAAGCAGCAAGCAGAACGGCGGCCTGGTGGCGCGGAGGAAGGGCGCGCCACCGTCCTCCCTGCCTATTTCGTCCGTTTGGCGCCGATTTCCTCGTCCCAACGCCGAAACGCGAGGACCATCTTGTCCGGCGTCAGCGGCACCTCGATCGGGTTGTTGGCGATCAGGTCGGCGTATTCGGGGCGCCCGAATTCCTCGATCGCCTTCTGGCTCTCTGGCGGCGCCATCGAGAGCGGCACATCCTTCACGGCCGGCCCCGGATAGAAGTAGCCTTCATCATAGGTGAACGCCTGCTGCTGCGGCGTCAGTGCGAAGCTGATCAGGTCGAGCAAGACGGCGAGCTTCTCGCTCGAGACGCCTTTCGGGATGTACATATACTGGGCATCCGAGACCCAATGGAAGCCCTTGAGCGCCTGGATCTTCGCTTCCTTCGGCACGATACCGAGGACGCGCGGGTTGATGTCCCATCCGGTGGTGGAGATGATAATGTCGCGCGAGCCGTCGCCGAACTCTTTCATGGTCGCGGCAGTGCCCGTCGGATAGTACTCAATGCCGTTGCCGAGCTCCTTCAGATAGGTCCAGGTTTTGTCCCAGCCATTGGCCGGATCCTTCGGGTCCTTGTCGCCGAGCAGATAGGGCAGGCCCATGATAAAGGTGCGGCCCGGGCCAGAATTGGCCGGTCGAGCATAGAGAAAACGGTTCGGGTTCTGCTTGGTGTAGGCAAGCAGTTCGTCCGCCGTGGTCGGCACGGCCTTAACKCGTGCCGGCATGTACTCAAGCAGCGGACCGGAGGGATAGTAGACCATGCACATGCCCTGGCCGGAACCGAGGTTGTGCATGTCGAGCGCCGGCTTCATCAGAACTTTGGCTGGGTCGGGGAGTGAGGCGGCATGCTCGGGCAGCAACGTCACCCAAAGTTTCTGCTCAATACCCGCGGCGAGTGCGTCGAGGCCGCCGATGACAAGGTCTATATCGACGCGATTGGCCTCCTGCATCGCCTTGATCTTGCCGGGCAGTTCCGGCGMCGGTGCTTTGACGAAGGTCATGCGCGAGACGAGGTTGGGCTTGGCCGCGCGATAGTTCTCCAGCGGCTTCTGTAGCAGGGCGAGGGCGCCGCCGACATCGATGATGTTCAGCGCCACCGGCGACTTCGGCAGCGGCAGGCTCTGCGCCAACGCGCCCGTGGCACCGGTAGCGCCCAGCGTCAGCGAAGCCACGCTACCCTCGACAAATTGTCGGCGCGATGGGCCGGTTTTGTTGGTCTGGTCTGTCATTGGTTCCCCTCCCTGGCATTGCCACAACTTCACTCGATCAACTCGAGTGTAGGTTCCCGCACCACGAGACCGGGCACGAAGATTAGACTCCTTGGACCGGGGCTTAAGCCCTCACTTCTGGCAACAATACCTGCTGAAGCGGTGGGCCGCATCAGGTCGATGATGTCGGATTGGCCTGTCTTGAACTGGCGCGACAACGGAGCTGCGAATAGGGAAGTCTCTGATCGCTTGCTCCCGCTGTGTTGCGTCGCTAAGGCCATCAAAGGCGCTGGTAGAACGTTACACCATACCGGTTGGCAGACAATCTGATTTAAAGGTGGGGCAAACATATGGTCGGGGTATCGGCAGAAGAGCTTTCGGCCTGGCTTACTGGGAGCCTACTGCCGGCTTGGCTCGCGCGGGCCTATGATCCGGAGCGCCGAGGCTATGCCGAATGGGTTCAGCCTAATGGAAGCATCATTGAAAGTGAGCGGCGCACGACGCTGGTTACGGCGCGAACGCTATACGTCTTCAGCCATGCCCATCTTCTCGGCGTACCCGGGGCGCTCGAAGCGGCGCGCCATGGCCTGTCCTTCCTGCTTAGTGCCTGCCGGGACAGCGATGGCCGGTTCATACATGCCTGCACGACCCAAGGTGAGATCATTGACGGCAAATCCGATTTGTACGATCTCGCCTTCGTCATCTTCGCGCTCGCCTGGTGCGCTCGTGCAATCGGAGAATCCGAACCGCTCGACCAAGGGGAAGCGGTGATGCGTTTTATCGAGACAGCCCTAGTCTCACCTTCCGGCGGCTTTCGCGAGGATACGCTCGGAACCCTGCCGCGCCGCCAAAACCCGCATATGCACCTGCTCGAAGCCTGCCACGCCATGGCGCAATCGTCCGGCGAAAAGCGCTGGCTTGAGCGCGCCGAGAGGATCGTGTGCCTGATGCAAGGGCGCTTCGCCGCGGACGGAACGCTCGGCGAGTTCTTCGACGACGAGTGGAAGCCCTTTGCCGGCGAGCAGKGTCGGATTCGCGAGCCCGGTCATCATTTCGAATGGACCTGGCTGCTCTATCACCACGAGCGCCTGACCGGTTCGGGCACTGCCCGGATGAGCGCACGGCAACTCTTCGCCTTCGGTGAGATGTTCGGCGCTGAAGCCGCCGGCAAGCCGGTGATCAACGAGGTCGATCAAAAAGGCGCGGTGCTCAACGGCGGGGCCCTGCTCTGGCCGCAGACTGAGTATCTCAAGGCGCTGGCGGCACGGCTCGAATTCGAGGATGACAACGACGCGACAAATCGGCTCAACGGCCATTTGCGCCTGATGTTCGAACGCTTCGTCGACGCGGATACCGGACTGTGGAGCAATCAGATCGATCGCCAAGGCTGGAGGGTGGCCGAGCCGATCCCGGTACGCGTACTCTACCATTTAGTGCTCGCAGTTGCAGATGTCTGCAGGGTGAAGCAGTCGCACAGTGCGAAATCGTGACCACGCGCACTATGTGTCCACCGATGAGAGTCGGCCGGCCCGGGACCGGCACCAAGCCGAGTTTAAGAGTGTTGTATTCGCCGACGGCCCGCAAGCCGAAGAGTAGGCCGGATACATATGAGCGACTTCCACCAGCCGAGAACGCTCGGGCGCGGCCGAGGTGAACGCCAAATATGACGGTGACTTGCCGCTCTCATTTTACAGATTTGTCCTCGAAACCTCGACGGAGATCACTTAAGCGCCGGGAACGTGATCAACTTTGCTCTGGCTCACGCTGCCCGAGCCGATCCCCCTTGTGTGGCAACCAGAAGGGGCGCATCTGCCGCCCGCGAGTTTCGGCCCGGAAAATCGCATCCATCAGAAATGCGATAACCTGCGGACTGGGATCCGGCTGTTGACGCCACCCACGACCTGATCCTCGCCTATGTCCCGCGCAGCGTCTGCAGTGTTCCCGTGCTGCCCGATACGCAATGGGCGAAGACCTTGTACCTCACGCTTGAAGGCGTGATGTTGGCACTTATAGAGCTTGCTCCCCGGTATCGAGCGCGTTTGTCGAACGTCAGGTCGGCGACGGCGCGGCGCAGCCGGGCGCTCTCCGCCTCGAGTTCGTCCATCCGCTTCACCTGATCCCTCTTCAGGCCGCCGAATTCACGGCGCGAGCGATAGTAACTCACCTCCGTCACGCCGATCGAACGGATCGCGTCGGCGACGGACTGGCCCTGCGAGACCAGCACATCGACCTGGCGCAGCTTCGCGACGATTCTTCAGGCTTATGGGCTTCTTCGCCATGGCGGGTACCGGCCAGGTCATCGTCGCGACCCATCACCGTCACTTGATTGATATCGCCCACCGGACGTGTTCCGAGGTCACCGTGCATGAGCTCCCGGCCTAACTTCGGGCTCCTCACCGCTTACTTCACGAAGTCTCTTCGGATCTCGCCGCCCGTCGCGGGATCAATCACCAGGCAATAGCCGCTCAGGCTGAGCGCCAGAATTCCGGCCTCACTTAGGCTGGTCTCGACAAACGTATCAGGCATGCTCGGTAAAGCTGCCCGCCACAACGCTCGGCCGGTTTTACCTATACAGAGCAAGTTCTCGAAGAGATTCGCCTTGCTGGAATCGGGCTCTATCAGAATGATGCATCGTTCGAGGCCGATGGGTATCGCCGACTTAATTGGGGCACCTCGATACAAGCCTTTCACCGCCAAGGATCCATCGCCGTTCCTTATGACGATGAAATTACCATTCGCTGTGAAAACGATCTCACCCATTGACTGCCACTCACGTCGCGACTGCGCCTCGATCGCGAGTATAACGCCCAGCGCCGCACCGTCTCATAGGAGACGACAATGCCACGCTCCAACGACATCTCTTCCGCCAGGCGAAGACTCAGGGGAAAGCAAAAATACAGCCACACCGCACGGACAATGATCGCTGGTGGAAACCGATGGCGCTTGTAGCTGCAGGGCGGACTCATGCCCGCGCTCTACACCGCTTACCGCCCCGCCGAAGTTAACGTGACAACGCCTCTGAGCACGTTGTACCCGCCTACTGAAACAGCGAGCTCAACGCTGCTGGCTCGCGGGATCAGAGACGCAGAGGAGGCACTGCGGATCGGAGCTATGGCAGGGAGGATCCACTACCGGATCACCAGTACAGGAATAGTCGTACTTGCCAACACCGCTGAAGTTTGGCTCCCGAGCACGACCTTCTGTACGCCACGCCGGCCGTGAGAGGACATCACGATGAGATCACAGCCCTTGAGCTTGGCAAATCGAACGATTGCCGCGGCTGGGGAAACATCGATCTCCTGTTCCAGATCTACCGAGACGCCGTGTTCGGACGCGCGTTGCTCAATGGAGGTAATGCGYTCCTTCATKAAMGCATCAATCTGCWGGCGGGCTGCRYGCGMSATCTCCGGSCGCAGRGGYTCYGAAACGGTCAGCACGTGACTTTMGCCCCGAGCGGTTTGGCGAGCGCCAAGCCATGTTCRAGACCCTTGCGRGCRAGTTCGGAGTCGTCTGTRGCGATCAGAATGTGTTTGTACATTTGCCCTCTCCGGYAGGRATTGCGCYGGCATMCTGGATGACATTGATCGGTAGGCAAGCGCTTCCCGACTGAACCATTGAGCGAGCCAGCGCGCATACTGATCGTCGACAGCTGTCTCTGGCCAACGGCCGCTGGATAGCGGGGTCCCGGGCCGGCATGCATCCGCAGCATGCCGCACCGTCGGTCGCACCGAAGAAAATTCTTCGTTATCCGGAAAAATCCGCGACGGACCTAAGACTTGAGCCCTTGAAGGCGCATTAGGCGAGATCGCGCTGCGTTCGCTGCCGCATCTCGAGGACGGGGCGCGCAAGGCCTATGCCGGCCATGCCGCCGCAGTGCCGAGCCTGCTGCATGAGGTCGCGGTCACGCTTGCCGGCGATGCCGATTCCGAGGTCGCGGGCCTCGGATTGAAGCTCCCCCGGGGCTGACCGATACCGACCTCGCTGCGATCGCGGTGAGCCCGTCGCATCATCATCTCGCGGCGATTGCCGAGCACGCCCGTCTCTCGGAAAGCGTCACCGACATTCTCGTCCAGCGCGGCGACCGCACGGTGCTGCACACGAACAGCGCCCATGAAGGCGCGCATTGCTCCGCCAAACGCTTCGAACCGCTCGGCCCCGCCTGCCTGCCGGCGGCGTGACCACGGGGCGCAGGCGCTTCATTCCCTTGGGTTATTGACCGCCGGCCTGCCGCGCCGTAGCGCTGCAGGCATGGGCGCGACGGCGACAGGGGCGAGATGGGGGCGCGGCATCGTTGCCGTGCTCTGCGCCTATGCGCTGATCCTCAACGCGGTCCTGATGTCGATCGGCGCGGGGTTCTCGGCCGCTCCCTCGCCCTTTCCGCGACATGTCCTTTGTGCTCCCGGCGGATCGTCCGAACCGACGGAACCGGCGAGCCCGGAGCAATCCAAGACCTGCTGCGCGCTCGGTTGCCTTGCAGGTAGCAGCGGCGCCCCTCCTGTCGCTGCCGCGGCGCTGCCGCTCCGCCGCAGCATCAGTGTCGCGAGAGGCTTCACCTGTCCGCCCGCACCGCGCGTCGCGAGCGGCCGCAGCCTCTACCCGCTTGGAGCGCGCGCCCCGCCTGCCCTGGCCTGAAACCAGACTTCCCCTTCAGGACAGGACACTCTCATGACCATCGTTTCATCGACGCAGGCAGCGCCTGCGCGCGCGGATACACGCGCCGCCTCCCTCTACCGCGCCGTCTGGCGCTGGCATTTCTATGCCGGGCTGTTGACGCTGCCCTTCCTCATCCTGCTCGCGGTCACCGGCGGGCTCTATCTCTTCCGGACCGAGATCGACGGGCTGGTTCATCGCGATCTCAAGCGGGTGGAGACCCGATCGACCGCCCCGGCCCCTGCGACAACACTGGTCGCCAACGCGCTTGCAGCCTTTCCCGGCAAGGCCGTGAAATTCGTGCCCGCGGCAACAGCGTCATCGGCCGCGGAAGTCACCGTCCGGGATGCCACTGGTGCGCGCAAGGTCGTGCATGTCGACCCCTATGACGGGCGTGTGCTTGGAGAGATCCCCGACAAGGGCACGGTGATGTGGGTCGTGCGGCAGATCCACAGCCTCGCCTATTTCGGGCCCGTCGCGAATGGCGTGATCGAGATCGCCGGCGGCTGGTCGATCCTGCTGGTCGGGACCGGGCTCTATCTATGGTGGCCGCGCGGGCGCAAGGGCGGCGTGGTCTCGCTGCGTGGCGATGCCGGCAAGCGCGTCTTCTGGCGCGACCTGCATGCCGTCACCGGCGCCTTCGCCGGCGTCTTCATCGTCTTCCTGGCGATCACCGGCATGCCCTGGTCCGTGCTCTGGGGCGACCAGGTCAATCGCTGGGCGAACGGGCATAATTTCGGCTATCCGGCCGGCATCCGCGTCAACCTGCCCATGTCGGACGAGCATCTGCACCATGCCGGGCCGACCTCATGGTCGCTGGAACAGGCGCGCGTGCCGGAATCGATCGCGACGGCGGCAGCGCCGATCAGCCTCGACACGGCCGTGGCGAGGTTCGACGCGCTCGGCCTGGCGCGCGGCTACGCCATCAACCTGCCGGCCGGTCTCAACGGCGTCTTCACCGGTTCTGTCTACCCAAACGACCTGTCGCAGCAGCGCGTCATCCATCTCGACCAGTATAGCGGCGCGCCCCTGCTCGACATGTCCTTCGCGGATTACGGCCCGCTCGGGAAATGGCTGGAATGGGGCATCAACGTCCATATGGGTCAGGAATTCGGCCTGGCGAACCAGCTCTTCATGCTGGCCGTCTGCCTCGCGATCATCCTGCTTTCGGTCTCGGCCGGGGTGATGTGGTGGAAGCGACGTCCGGCCGGGTCGCTCGGCGTGCCGCCCCTCCCGCCCGAGCGCCGGACGCTCTACGGTGTCTTTGCCATCCTGGCGGTCGGCGGGCTGGTCTTTCCGCTCGTCGGCGCATCGCTGATCGTCATGCTGGTGGTCGACCGCTGCCTCTGGCCGAGGACCGCGCGATAGCGGCATCGCGGGCCGGCATGCATTCGCGGCGTGCCGGCCCGTTGAACACGCAGAAGAAAATCCTCGCTTCCCGCGAAAATCCGCGACGGATTTAAGACTAAATCAAACCGAACCGGCGCAGGTTGCGGATACTTGCCTGACGCGTATCTGGGGGGCCAATGCTGAGTTCTTTGACACGGATGCCCTCCGAGATGTCCTCGGAGGCACGCCGGCAGCTGCTCAATGCCGTCACGGACCTTTTTCTGCTCGACCAGGATCCGACCGAGCCCTCCAAGGCGCATTACGGCGAGATCGCACTGCGCTCGCTGCCGCATCTCGAGGACGAGGCCCGCAAGGCCTATGCCGGCCATGTCGCGGCGGTGCCGAGCCTGCCGCATGAGGTGGCGGTCACGCTTGCCGGCGACGCCGATTCCGAGGTCGCACGCCTCGTGCTGAAGCTCTCCCCGGTGCTGACCGACACCGACCTCGCTGCAATCGCGGTGAGCCAGTCGCAGCACCATCTCGCGGCGATTGCCGAACGCGCCCGCCTCTCGGAAAGCGTTACCGACATTCTCGTCCAGCGCGGCGACCGCACTGTGCTGCACACGGTCAGCGCCAATGAAGGCGCGCATTTCTCCGACAAGGGTTTTGACACGCTGCTGGAACGCGGCGGCAAGGATGCTGAGATCGGTGGCGCGCTGGCCAGGCGTTCCGACCTGACACCGAACCGGGCCAGCCGCGTCCTGGAGATCGTCGAGGGGCTCAGCGGCGGCTCCGGGCTGTGGTCCAAGCCCGCCGACGAGGCCGCGACGCTTGCCCGCCGTGCACGCCAGCAGCGGCTGGAGGTGAAGCTCCTGCTCGCCGATCTCGGCGCAGGCAAGCGCGAGCTCGACGAGATCGTGAGCATGCTGGCCGAGGAGGACCGGGCCTATCACCTTGCCGAGGTGATCGCGCAGGCCTCGGGCATCACCAACGAGCAGGCGCTTCGCGTCCTGCTGCAGCGCGATGTCAGCGGCATCGCCGTGACCTGCCGCTCGCTGAATCTCGGCATTGCGGCCTTCAAATCCGTTCTGGAACTGCGCTCGCGGCGGCTGCTCTTCGGCGCGCGCGATGCCGAGGGCGACCTGAAGAACTATGCCGGCCTCGACATCGCCACCGCCGAGCGGACGCTGCGTTTCCTCAAGCTGAAGACGAAGATCGGCTGAAGCATCGGCCCGAAAAGTGGATTGCGGTTTTCGGGGTAAAGCCGATGCAAAGATAGAAGGCTGGATCATCGGTTGGGATACGATATCCGGCCCGCCGATCCAGGGGCGGGCGGCCTGGGGGCCGCTTCCGCCACAAATCCGCGACATTCACGCGACCTTCTGCTAGGCTTACGCATAGGGGTTTGCCGAGAGGATGCCTTCGACGTGAGACTACCGATCCTTTCCGGCGCGCTCTGCGCGCTTGCGCTCAGCGCTGGGACCTCGCAGGCGCAGGCCTATCTGCCCTTCACGGGCTTTGCCGCCGTGCCGTCCTTCGCCTGGTCGGAGCCGACGCTGGCGCCCGGCGGTGTCAAGTGGGAAGGCTCCTATGCCCGCATCTCCACGGGCTTCCAGGTGACCAGCGCCAAGGGACTGGGCACGTCGGCCGGCCCGACGATCGGGCTCGAAGGCGGCAAGATGTGGCGCGATGGCGACTTCCTCTACGGCGTCATCGGCGCACTCGAATACGCCCCTGCGATCGGCGGCTACGGCACGCCGAGCTTCAACACGGCGGCTTGGACGCGCGATGTCGTCGGCGCCTTCCAGCTCAAGGCCGGCGTGTTCGCAACCGAGAACGTGCTGCTCTACACCAAGGTCGGGCTCGCTGCCGGCAACGAGACCTGGCGCTATGGCGCGACGCCCTTCAGTTCGCCGTTCAACCGCAGCGAGATCGCGGTCAGGCCGGAGGCCCGTGCCGGAGTCGAATGGGCGGTGACCAACAACCTKACGCTCGGCCTCGAGGTCGGCGTGGTCGGCCAGGCGATCAGATAGGTCCCTCCTCCCGGCGCCCTGGCCGGGACTGCCCGCCTGGCTGAGAGATTGATTCACAGACCTGAGAAACTGATTCAACGCCCTGCCGCGTTGATTCAAGGCGCCTGGTCAACAGGTTGATAAAACGTTACTTTTTACAGCCGTGAAACACGGACAAGAGCGCAGGCGAACGCTCGCCTTTGCATGGCCTCGTCTGCATTTGCCGCCGCAGCCAAACGGGCAGATGCCCGGGCATCAAGCCCGGGCAAGGCACAGCTTCAGCCGCCGAACTTGTTGTTCTTCGGAAAGCCCTTGGGCGGCAGGCGGCCCGATTCCGCACGGTGGCCGAGCCACTCGATCAGTTCGGCCGCCCCGACCGTCCAGGTCCGGTTCGAGGTGTCGAGCCAGGTCAGGCCCTCGGCCAGCTTGAAGGTCTTGGCATCGGAGACGCCGCCATCCTTGTAGCGCTGCAGGCGCACGCCCTTGCCACGCCCCATCTCCGCGACCTCGGAGAGCGGGAAGCAGAGCAGCTTGCGGTTCTCGCCGATGATCGCGACATGGTCGCCCTCGGCCGGAACGGCGAGCAGCGCCTTGACCGGTTCGGTGACGTTGAGCACCTGGCGGCCCTTGCGGGTATTGGCCACGACATCATCGCTGGGGGCGACGAAGCCGCGCCCATCCGTCGTCACCATCAGGAGCTTCAGCCCCGGCCGGTAGGGGAAGGCGGAGACGATGTCGGCCGTCTCCTCCAGCTCGATCATCAGGCGGATGGGATCGCCGAAACCGCGGCCGCCGGGCAGCTTGGAAGCCTCCAGCGTGAAGACCTTGCCGTTCGAGGCCAGCACCAGGAGCTTCGCCGTGGTCTCGGTGTGGAAGCCGAGCTGCAGCGCGTCATCGCCCTTGAAGGACAGCGTCGAGAGGTCCTGGACATGGCCCTTCAACGCCCTGATCCAGCCCTTCTTGGAGACGACGACCGTGATYGGCTCGCGCTCGACCATGGCCTGGGTCAGGTCGATATCGGTCGTCTCCGGCATATCGGCGAAGTCGGTGCGGCGCTTGCCGATCGCGGTTTCCGGGCCGAAGAGCTTCTTCACCTCGCGGATGTCCCAGGAGATGGTCTTCCACTGCGTCGCCTCGGAGGCGAGCAGCCCCTCGATCTGGCCCTTCTCGGTGGTCAACTCGTCGAGTTCGGTCTTGAGCTGCATCTCCTCGAGCTTGCGCAGGGCGCGCAGGCGCGTGTCGAGGATCGCATTGGCCTGGACCTCGCTGAGCTCGAAATAGCGCATCAGCTCGATCTTCGGCTCGTCCTCCTCGCGGATGATCTTGATGACACGGTCGAGGTCGAGATAGACGATCAGCAGGCCGCGCAGGATCTCGAGCCGCTTCTCGATCTGGCCGAGGCGGAAGCGCGAGCGGCGCAGCAGCACCTCGCGGCGATGGTCGAGCCAGGCGCGCAGGGCCTCGTTGAGGCCGAGCACCCGCGGCACCAGCCCGCCGGTCAGCACGTTCATGTTCATCGAAATGCGCGATTCGAGCTCAGTGAGCTTGAACAGCGATTCCATCATCAGATTGGCGTCGACGGCGCGGCTGCGCGGCTCGATGACGACGCGGATGTCCTCGGCCGACTCGTCGCGCAGATCCCCGACGAGCGGCAGCTTCCGGTCGTTCAGCAGCTCGGCGATCTTCTCGATCAGCCGACCCTTCGAGACCATGTAGGGAATCTCGGTGACGACAGCGAGCCAGGTGCCACGGCCCTGGTCCTCGACATGCCAGCGCGCCCGGGTGCGGAAGGCGCCGCGCCCGGTGCGATAGGTTTCGGCCATCGAGGCCCGGGTCTCGACGATGATGCCGCCGGTCGGGAAATCCGGCCCCGGCACGAAGGTCATGAGCTGCTCGGAGGAGGTCTCCGGATGCTGGATCAGATAGAGCGCGGCATCGCAGAGTTCGGCGGCGTTATGGGGCGGGATCGAGGTCGCCATGCCGACCGCGATGCCCTGCGAGCCATTGGCCAGCAGGTTGGGGAACGCCGCCGGCAGGACGATCGGCTCCTCGTCCTCGCCATTATAGGTCTCGCGGAAATCGACCGCGTCCTCCTCGATCCCGTCKAGCAGGAGGCGCGCGACCTCGGTCATGCGCGCTTCGGTATAGCGGTAGGCGGCGGCGTTATCGCCGTCGATATTGCCAAAGTTGCCCTGGCCGTCGACGAGCGGGTAACGCTGGGCGAAATCCTGGGCGAGGCGCACCAGCGCGTCATAGACCGACTGGTCGCCATGCGGGTGGAACTTACCGATGACGTCGCCKACGATGCGGGCGCATTTCTTGTGCACCTGGCCGGGGTCGAGGCGCAGCAGCCGCATCGCATGCAGGATACGGCGGTGGACGGGCTTCAGGCCGTCACGCGCATCCGGCAGGGCACGGTGCATGATGGTGGACAGCGCATAGGCGAGATAGCGCTCTTCGAGCGCCGATTTCAGATCGATGCGCTCGGTCTCGTCCTCCGGTGGCGGCTCGACCGGCTTTCCCATGTGTCACTCAACCTCGATCTACGTTGCAGCCGCCGGGAAACGCCGGCCGCGAATCACTTCCTATGACGATGCCGGCCCGATGCAAGCCGCGCAAAGCGTCATACCCGCAAACGCGCCAGAAATCAGTGAATTCGTGCGACCAGCTCCAGCAGCCGCGCGCGCTCCGGCGACTCGAGCAATCCGCGCGGCTCAAGCAGATGGCGGCGCAGGAAGAAGCCGGTCAGGGCGAAGCCCGCCGCGATATCGGCGGCCGAGGGTTGCCGCCCACCCTGCCCTTCGCTGAGGAAGCGCGGCAGCGCCAGCAGACGATCCTGATAGGGCTCGGCCACCTTGCGGCTGACCGCCTTGCCCGATTTCGGCGAGACATGGGTGAGGTCATCGGGCGAGCCGGTGACGGCGCAGCGCGTCAGATCCAGCCCGAAGCCGAGTTCGGCCAGCATGGCGACCTCGAACCGCACGACAAGGGCCGGCGCCAGGGTCAGCTCGTCGAGATGTTCGATCAGCACCGCCAGCCCCTCATGCAGGGCCGGATGCGGATCACGCTCCGGCAGCAGCCGCAGCAGGGCCGAGATCACCCCCAGCCCATAGAGGGCGACGGGCGCCGCCATCAGCCGCGCCGCATGCGAGGTGATGAGCTCGACCTTGTATTCGCCGAGATGCTCGTCGAGCCGAGCCCGCCAGGTCAGCGAGACCGCATTGCCGGGCTGCAGCACCGGCTGCGCCCGGGCCGAGCGCCCTCCGCGCACGAGCCCGAGATGGCGGCCATGCAGACGCGTCAGCACCTCCAGGATCACGGCATTCTCGCCGTGCTGCCGGACGCCGATGATGGTGCCGTCGTCGCTCCACTCCATGACAAGGAGTTAGGCGGCGCACCCGGCCGGGTCAATTTCCGCAGGCCTCCCCTCCCGACAGCGCGCGTCAGCGGCGCCGGTCCGGACTGGCAGGCAGCCAACCTCAGACATACTGCGCGATGCCGCCGCCGAAGGACCAGTTCTCGCGCGCGGTCTCGATCAGGTTGATGAAGACGTCGTCGGGCCTCAGTCCGGGCTCCCGGCGCAGGTTCTCGGCGATCTTGGCAAACAGCGCCTTCTTCTGGGTGACGCCGCGGCTGTTGTTGCAGGTGATCTGGATGATGAYGAGACCGGCCGTGCGCTCGAAGCCGAAATAGCGGGCGTTGAAGATGAACTCGTCGGGATCGTGCTGGTGGATCACCGCGAACAGATCGTCCTCCGGCACCTCGAAGGTCTCGCGCATCGCCCGATAGACGCCGTCGACGATGGCGGCAGGCTCGGAGGCGGGACGGCCGCGCCTCATGGAAATGCGGATCAGGGGCATGGTGGATCTCCGGTTCGCGCGAGGGCGTTCGCCTCGCTGTCCAGGGCAAGCTAGCGCTCTCCAAGCCATCGTTGTAGTGTATTATTGTAGATATCAATCATATGGATTCTTGATTTATGATCGTCGCCACCCTCGATATCGATGCGGTCGCCGCCTTTCTCTGTGCGGCCGATCTGCGCAGCTTCACGCGGGCCGCAGAGGCGCTGGGCACGACCCAGTCGCTGGTCAGCACCCGGGTCAAGCGGCTCGAGGAGGTTCTCGGCCGGGCTCTGCTCCAGCGCCACCCGCGTCTCGTCAGGCTCACCGCCGAAGGCGAGCGTTTCGTACCGGCGGCACGCGAGCTGCTCGCCGCGCATGAACGGGCGCGTGCGGCCTTCACCGAGTCACCGGAGCGCATCTCAGTCGGGATCAGCGAGCAGGCGGTCGGCGCCGATGCGCCGGCCTTGCTGGCGCGTCTGTTCGGCCATGACCCGACGCTGGTGATCAGCCTGCGGATCGAACGCTCGAGCCTGCTCGAGACGGCCTTCGAACGCGGCGAGCTCGATGTCGCCGTGATGCTGCGGATCGGACAGGGGCGAACGGGCGAGGTGCTGCGCCGCGACGCCTTTGGCTGGTTCGCCGCGCCAACGCTGACGCGCGATCCATCGCAGCCGCTGCCGCTCGTCAGCCTGATGACGGAATGCGCGCTCAGGCGTCACGCCATCGAGGCGCTGGGCCAGGGCGGGCTCAGCTGGCGGGAGGCTTTTGTCGGCGGAGGCATGGCCGCGGTGCTGGCCGCCGTGCAGGGCGGGCTCGGCGTCACGCCGCTCGCCGCACGCATCGCGCCTGCCGGCGCCGTCGATGTCGGCGCGGACTGGGGCCTGCCGGCGCTCGGCTCATCCGAGGTCGTGCTGCGCAGCAATGTCGCGACGCCGCGCGCCAACGCCTTCGTCAGGGAGCTGGCGGCGGCGTTTCGCGGGCCGGCTCAGCCCTTGTCGGCTCAGCCCTTGGGGAATTCCAGGCCCATCTCGCGATAGCGCTCCGGATCGTCGCTCCAGTTCTCGCGAACCTTGACGAAGAGGAAGAGATGGACCTTGGCCTCGGCCGCCTCGGCGATCTCGAGGCGGGCCTTCTGCCCAATCGCCTTGATGGTCTGGCCGCCCTCGCCAAGCACGATCTTCCGCTGGCCCTCGCGCTCGACATAGATCGTCTGCTCGATGCGCACCGAGCCATCGGGCCGCTGCTGCCATTGTTCGGTCTCGACGGTCGAGCGATAGGGCAATTCGTCGTGCAGGCGCTCGAAGATCTTCTCGCGCGTGATCTCGGCGGCGAGGAAGCGCAGCGGCGCATCCGAGATCTGGTCCTCCGGGTAGAGCCAGGGGCCGAGCGGCAGGCGCGTCTCGAGCCAGTCGAGAATGTCCTTGACGCCATAGCCGGTCAGCGCCGCGACCATGAAGGTGGTCTCGAACTTGCCTCGCTCGTTCAGCTGCGTCGTGATGGCGAGCAGCTTCTCCTTCTCGATCGTGTCGATCTTGTTGAGGACCAGGAACTTGGGCTGCTTCAGCTCGGCGAGCTTTTCGAGCAGCCTCGTGTTCTCCTCATTGTCGAAGCGCTCGACATCGATCAGCACGCCGATCAGGTCGGCATCGGTCGCGCCGCCCCAGGCGCTCGTCACCATGGCGCGGTCGAGCCGGCGCTTGGGTGCGAAGATGCCGGGCGTGTCGACGAAGATGACCTGCGCCGCGCCGGCGAGCGCGATGCCGCGCACCTGGGTCCGCGTCGTCTGCACCTTGCGCGAGACGATCGAGATCTTGGCGCCGACGAGCTTGTTCAGCAGCGTCGACTTGCCGGCATTGGGCGCGCCGATCAGCGCAACGAAGCCGCAGCGTGTGGGCTTGTCGGCCTCAGCCATTGTCATCTCCCATGGTTTCGTTCCAGAGCCCCTCGCGGCGCAGGAACGCCTCGGCAGCAGCTTGTTCGGCGAGGCGCTTGGAGCGCCCTTCGGCTTCGGCGTCGATCAATCCCGCGATCCGGGCCGCAACCCGGAAGAGCGGGGCATGGTCCGGGCCCRAGCGGCMGCGCTCGGTATAGGTCGGCGTCTGGTAGCCCTTGCCCTGCGCCCATTCCTGCAAGGCGGTCTTCGCATCGCGCAACGGGCGCACCGGCTTCAGCAGGCGCTCGCCAAAAGCGCGCTCGACCAGTCCTCTTGCTGCAGCATAACCGCCATCGATGAAGACCGCACCGATGATCGACTCGCAGGCATCGGCCAGGATCGCCTTGTTCTTGCGGGCGCCGCCCAGGATCTCGCCGTCGCCGAGCTTCAGGTAGCTGCCGAGATCCCAGCCCAGCGCGACTTCGGCGCAGGTCTCCTTGCGCACGAGATCGGCCAGGCGGCGCGACATGTCGCCCTCCTCGGCCTGCGGATAGCGCTCGAAGAGCATGTCGGCGACGCTCAATCCCAGGACGCGATCGCCCAGGAACTCGAGCCGCTGATAGCTGCCGAGCCGCGAGCTCTCGGCGCTCATATGGGTCAGGGCGGTTTCAAGCAGGGCGCGATTGGCGAAGACATGGCCAAGCTTCGCCTCGAGCCGAGCGAGGTCGGGCGTCTTACGCCCGCTGTCCCCCGGCTTCGTCACTTGCGGCTTCGTCACTTGATCGTACTGAACAGGCGGTTCCAGCGCACGGTCCAGGGCCATTCCCAGACACGCCAGGCGGAGGCGCCGTCGTCGATGGAGAAGAAGATGATCTCGGCGCGGCCGACGAAGTTCTCGAAAGGCACGTAGCCGACGCTCCGGTCGCGCGAATCCAGCGAGTTGTCGCGGTTGTCGCCCATCATGAAGAAATGGCCTTCGGGCACGCGGAAGACCGGCGTGTTGTCGAAGGTGCCGGTGTCGCCCTCGCGCTCGATGATGTTGTGGCTGACGCCCTCGGGCAGCGTCTCGCGATACTGGATGACCTTGGTGCTGCGGCCCCAGTTGTCGGTGGTTTCGAAGTCGGCGATGCGCTCGCGCTTCACCGGCTGGTTGTTGATGTGGAGGATGCCGTCGATCATCTGGATGCGGTCGCCCGGCAGGCCGATGACGCGCTTGATGTAATCGGTGGAATTGTCGCTCGGCAGCTTGAAGACGGCGATGTCGCCACGCTTCGGCTCGGCAGCCCAGACCCGGCCCTTGAACAGCGGCGGGCTGAACGGGATCGAGTGCTTGGAATAGCCGTAGGTGTATTTGGAGACGAAGAGATAGTCGCCGATCAGCAATGTCGGGATCAGCGAGCCCGACGGAATGTTGAAGGGCTGGAACAACAGCGTGCGGATGACAAGCGCGATGAGAAGCGCCTGGACGACGACCTTGATCGTCTCAAGGATGCCGCCCTCGTCCTTGGCCGTCTTGCTCTTGATTTCGGCGTCGTTGGCCACCCGGGGCGCTCCTTCATCAGTTCCGAGGCGCGGCATAGCGGAATGTACGGCCGGGGACAACGCGATATCCTCGCACAAGATGGCGCGAACAGGGCCGCCCGGCATCGCAACGCAACATTGGTTCTGTCATCGCGAATTTACCCGGCTGCCCGCAGGTCCGGACCTGCCGCAATTGAGGCGACGCAATCGCGCCGCCCCGACATTGCCCCAGGCCAAGCAGCAGCCGGCGAAGATCGACCCCTGCCGCAGGTGAAGGGCGGCCCCGCAGTAGCGTAATTGACGCATTCCGAGCCCAGGTTCACTGATAGCTGGTCACAACCTCTGGGGGAATCAGTATGAGCTCGAAGAAATATGCGGCTGAAGCCATCGGCACATTCTGGCTAACCTTCGCCGGCTGCGGCAGTGCGGTCATCGCCGCAGGCTTCCCGCAGGTCGGTATCGGGCTGCTCGGCGTCTCACTTGCGTTCGGCCTGACGGTCGTCACCATGGCCTATGCCATCGGCCATATTTCGGGTTGCCATCTCAATCCGGCGGTCACCGTCGGGCTCGCGGCCGGCGGGCGTTTCCCCACCGGACAGGTCCTCCCCTATATCGTCGCRCAGGTGATCGGTGCGATCGCCGGCGCCTTCATTCTCTACATGATCGCCAAGGGCGCGCCTGGCTTCGATCTCGCCAAGGGCTTTGCCTCGAACGGCTATGGCGAACATTCGCCGGGCCAGTACAGCCTGTTCTCAGGCTTCCTGATGGAAGTCGTCATGACGATGATGTTCATCTTCATCATCATGGGCGCGACCCATGGCAAGGCGCCGGCAGGCTTCGCACCGCTCGCCATCGGCCTCGGCCTCGCTCTCATCCACCTGGTCAGCATTCCCGTGACGAATACTTCGGTCAATCCGGCGCGCAGCACCGGCCCTGCCCTGTTCGTCGGCGGCTGGGCGCTGCAGCAGCTCTGGCTGTTCTGGGTCGCTCCGCTGATCGGCGGCGCTCTTGGTGGCGTGCTCTATCGCTGGCTGAAGTCCGACACGGCCGAATAGCCGTCAAGATGGCGCCGGCTCGGTCCGGCGCCTCGTTTCCTGTGGTTCGAACGGGTCGGGTGCGCGCAGCTCCGGCCCGTTTTGCGTTATCGGCCTAGATCATCGGACAGGAAACCGCGTCCGGTCCGATGATCTAACCCTTTGTGTTTGCATCGGCTTTGTCCCGAAAACCGCAATCCACTTTTCGGGCCGATGCCCTAACCCGCCTCAGTGCCACTCGACCCAGCGGCCGTGATAATCGGCGCGCCCGAGTTCACGCTCCACTGCCCCCGGCCATTGCGTCAGGGCGACCGCGGCATGGCCAGGCTTGCCGTCCGGCTCCATGCGCAGCCAGGCCAGCGGGCGCTCGGCGGTCGCGGCAGCGCCCGCCGCAGCCATGGCCGCAACGATGCGCTGCTTGGTCGGCTCGGGCAGATATTGCCACATGATCGTGTGCATCAGCATGCGGGCGCTGCCCGGCGCGGCCGCCTCGGCCAGCCGCGCCTCGACCCAGGCGGCAGCATCGGCTCGCTCAACGCGCCACGAGGCAGCAGACGCCGCATCGAAGGCTGCTTCGGTCGTGTGCAGGCGGTCGGCCTGATCCGGCCAGATATAGGAGAGGACGCGGGCGCGATCGGCCGGTTGCGATGGGTCGAGCGGATTGAGGTCGCAGGCACGCCGCGCCGCCACGCGAAGCGCGGCATCGAGCGGAGGCAGCCTGCCGCGCCATTCGCTGCGAATCGTGGCCGGCGCATCGTCGCGCCCCCAACTGGCGGCACCAAATGCGTAGCGATAACGCTCGAAACCGAGATTGAGCCCGGCGCTCGCGCCGATCTCGATCAGATCAAGCGGCAAGCCGGTATCGCGGGCAACGATCAAGGCGCCCCCGAGCAGCACGGCGCAGCGCTTCACCTCATTGGTCTGCGGGGCGCTGTCGAGATAGGCGGCAAGATCCGCATCATGGGCGTCGATGGCTGCGGCAAGGCCGCTCCACAATGCGTCCGCGCGGGCAACAGCCGGCGGGTAGAGCGCCTGCAGTGACGGCATCGTTCCGGAGCGCGCCAAGGCGTTGAAGGCACCGGCTGCCCGCAAGGGCAGCGCATCGGCAACGGGGTCGCCCGGCCAGCCAAGCGCGCGCCGGCCAAAACCACTGGTTTGATCGAGCCGCTCCGCCATCACCTCGCAGAACAGGGCCGTGAAGGGGGATCCAAGCCTGCGACAGGCCTCAACCTGCCCTCTGAAGCTCGCGCGGGCACGCTCCTCGCGTTCCGCGTCGCCGACACCACCAGACATGCCCGTACTCCCTGTCAGGGAAGAAGCGGTCGCGCCTCGATCACGACGAAAGCCTGCGCCATTGGCGGATCATCGGTCAGCGAGACATGGACGAAGGCTTCATGCCCTGGCGGCAGCATCGCTGCGAGGCGCTCGGCGGCGCCGCCGGTCAACCGCATCGTCGGCTGGCCGCCGGGCAGGTTCACCACCTCCATATCGCGCCAGAACACGCCGCGACTCAGACCGGTGCCAAGCGCCTTGGAGCAGGCCTCCTTGGCGGCGAAGCGGCGGGCATAGGAGGCCGCCCGGGTGGCGCGGCGGTCCGACTTGGCCCGCTCGCCCTCGGTAAAGATGCGATGGGTGAAGCGCTCGCCGAACCGCTCCAGCGATTGCTCGATGCGGCGGATATCGCAGAGGTCGGAGCCGATGCCGAGGATCATGCAGCCGGTCTACTTGGCCGCGCGCCCTTCGTCCATGGCTGCACGCATCTGCACGATCGCCTGCTCCAAGCCGATGAAGAGCGCCTCGCCGACCAGGAAGTGGCCAATATTGAACTCGACGAAATCGGGAACGACCGCCAATTCGCGCGCGGTGTCGTAATCGAGCCCATGGCCGGCATGAACTTCGAGTCCAAGCGAGGCCGCAAGCGCAGCCCCTTCGGCAAGACGGCGGAACTCGGCATCGGCCTTGTCCCGCTTGCCGTCGATGACGGCATGGCACCAGGTTCCGGTATGCAGCTCGACCACCGGAGCGCCGAGCTTGGCCGCCATCCTGATCGGAGCAGCATCCGGCTCGATGAAGAGCGACACCCTGGAGCCCGCCTCGTTGAGCTGCGCGATCGCTGKCGCCAAAGCACGCTCCTGCCCGACGACATCGAGCCCGCCTTCGGTCGTGCGCTCCTCGCGTTTCTCGGGCACGAGGCAGGCCGCATGCGGCTTCAGGCGCTCAGCCAGCGCGATCATCTCCGCCGTGGCTGCCATCTCGAAATTCAGGGGCACGGTGAGTTCGGCCATCAGCCGCTCGATGTCGGCATCGCGGATGTGGCGCCGGTCTTCGCGCAGATGCGCCGTGATGCCGTCGGCTCCGGCCTCGACAGCAAGATGCGCGGCGCGGATCGGATCGGGCAGGGCTCCGCCACGCGCATTGCGCACCGTAGCAACGTGATCGATGTTCACGCCCAGTCGCAACCGGCCATTTGTCATCACAAGTCCCCTCGCCCGTTGCCAGCGTGCATACCGCCTGGCCCGGTCCGGCTCAAGGCACGGAAATTGATCGGCAAGACCACGTTCGCTGATGGATATCGCGAGAGCTTTCCCGGGCTTCTTCGCGATTTGCTAACCGCGCCGCCAAGCTGCCGCGGCTTGGAAACCAATCTTAAGCGCGCACGCTCCTTTCATGCCTGACCCAGATCAGATCGAGAGACCCAGGGCCGTGCAGATTTCCGTCAATCAGGGCCAGTTCGAAAACGATATCATTCCGGACCGTCGCACCGCCGGCCAGGTGGCCGACCGGTCGATCGGCCGCGTTCTGTCATGCAATGGCGCGCGTGCGACGATCGGCACCATCATCCCACGCGCCGGCACGGCAACGCCCGAGGCCTGGACGATCGGGCGGATGATCTCGATCAATCTCGGCCGCAGCCGGATCGTCGGCATGGTCTATGAGATCAAGGCCGTCAGGGAATTCTGGGACGAACTGGCCGACAATCCCGTCCATATCGAAGTGGAACTGCTCGGCGAGGTGCTGGAAGCCGAGGGCGGACGCACTTATTTCCAGACCGGCATCACMACCTATCCGCCAGTCGGCGCGATCGCGCACCGTATCCGGGCCCATGATCTTGCTCTGGTGCATKACCTCGGCGCCAGGGCCGGCGTCGCCATCGGACACCTGACGCAGGATGCCGCCATTCCGGCGACGGTCTGCATCGACGATCTGCTGTCGCGCCATTTCGCGCTGGTCGGCACGACCGGCGTCGGCAAGTCCAGCGCCGTCTCGCTGCTGCTGCGCAAGGCGATTGCCGCCAAGCCGCATCTGCGGGTGCTGATCCTCGATCCGCACAACGAATACGCCCACGCCTTTCCCGACAAGGCCGTGGTCACCGATGCGCAGAGCCTCGACCTGCCCTTCTGGATGTTCCGCCTCGAAGAATTTGCCGATGTCGTCTTTCGCGGCCGTCCCGATCTCGACGAGATCGACATCCTGCGCGAGGTCATCGCCGCGGCCCGCACCCGCTATCGCAAGCCCGCAGCTCAGGACTTCGCCCGCGACCTCGGCGCCTCGCTGCTGAAGCGGCCGCTCGATCCGACGGCGCGGCGGTCGGCGGCCGGTGGCGCTGCCTCCAGCGGCGACGCCCCCCTGCCCTACAGGATGGTCGACGCGCTCGCCGTCCTGGACGAGTTGATGGGGCTCCATGAGATCCGTT
Organism: Allobosea sp. 05T422_2; assembly: GCF_056396265.1. Taxonomy (NCBI): domain Bacteria; kingdom Pseudomonadati; phylum Pseudomonadota; class Alphaproteobacteria; order Hyphomicrobiales; family Alloboseaceae; genus Allobosea; species Allobosea sp. 05T422_2. The sequence continues at coordinate 57,127 of NZ_JBFTLD010000004.1, forward strand.
ATCCGCGTGCCGCGCTGCGATCGCTGAAGGTCCGTCTCGAAGCCCTCTATGGCGACCCGAGCTACCAGTTCATGTTCGCACGCGCGAACATGGTCGAAGGCATGGGCCAGGTGATCGGCCAGATCTTCCGGATTCCGCAGCATGGCCGGCCGATCTGCGTGTTCCAGCTCGCCGGGCTGCCGGCCGATGTCGTCAACGCCGTCGCATCCGTGCTGGCGCGCATCGCCTTCGACCTCGCCATGTTCAGCCATGGCGGCTACGAGGTGCTGCTGCTCTGCGAGGAAGCCCATCGCTATGTGCCGGCGGACCAGTCGCTCGGCTTCACGCCGACCCGGCAAGCCATCGCCCGCATCGCCAAGGAAGGCCGCAAATACGGCGCCTATCTCGGCGTCGTGACCCAGCGCCCGGGCGAGCTCGATCCCACGATCCTGTCGCAATGCTCGACCATCTTTGCGATGCGGCTCGCCAATGACCGCGACCAGCAGATCATCCGCTCGGCCATTGCCGACGCCTCGGCGAGCACGATCGGCTTCCTCTCGGCCATCGGCAATCGCGAGGCGATCGCCTTCGGCGAGGGCGTGGCGACGCCGATGCGCATGCGCTTTGCCGAGCTTGCGCCGCATGAGCTGCCGGCGATGGCGGGGGGATCGATCCTCGACGGCCTGGCCCATCGTGAGCCCAGGCTCGACGAGCTGGTCAGCCGGATGCAGGGCGAGAGCTGGTAAGCGCGCGCAGCAAAATCTTGCATCCGCCCGGCTTTGCCTGTATGGCCGGCTCACATCAATCTTTCCCTGCATCGCCAAGATCAGAAGGAGCCGTTCAATGGCTCGCGTTACCGTTGAGGACTGCATCGACAAGGTCGAGAACCGCTTCGAGCTGGTTCTGCTGGCCAGCCACCGCGCCCGCATGATCGCTTCGGGCACGCAGATTCTGGTTCCCCGCGACAACGACAAGAACCCCGTCGTGGCGCTACGCGAAATCGCCGAAGAGAAGCTCACTCCCGAAGATTTGAAGGAAGAGCTGATCCACTCGCTGCAGAAGCATGTCGAGGTCGACGAGCCTGAGGCCGAGACCGTGCCGCTCCTGACCAGCGGCCCGTCCAGCGCAGCGACGCCCGATTCGGAAGTCCAGTTCGATCGCATGRGCGAGGAAGATCTGCTGCGCGGCCTCGACGGCCTCGTGCCGCCGACCGAGAGCGCCGACGACGAAGACTGATCAAAGCGTTCACCAGTCTACGCTAAAGCCCGGCATTGCCGGGCTTTTTCATGCCTACCCTGCATAGAATCGCCTTGCCCCGCCGGAACGCCGTGCCGATATTGAACCTTTGCAATTCTTGGCAGGCGTTACAGGGGCCCGCATGGGCATGATGCGGCAATACGAGCTCGTTGACCGGGTCAGGAGCTATAATCCGAATACCGACGAAGACCTGCTCAACCGAGCGTATGTCTATGCCATGCGCGCGCATGGCACACAGAAGCGCGCCTCGGGCGACCCCTTCTTCGCGCATCCCCTCGAAGTCGCGGCGATCCTGACCGATCTCAAGCTGGACGATGCGACGATCGTCGCCGCCGTCCTGCACGACACCGTCGAGGATACGGCAGCCACTCTCGAAGAGATCGAGAGCATGTTCGGGCCGGATATCCGCCGGCTMGTCGACGGCTTGACCAAGATCAAGAAACTCGACCTCGTCTCGAAGAAGGCGGCCCAGGGCGAGAATTTCCGCAAGCTGCTGCTGGCCATCGCCGAAGATGTCCGGGTGCTCCTGGTCAAGCTCGCCGACCGGCTGCACAACATGCGCACCCTGCATTTCGTCCCGCCCGAGAAGCGGCTGCGCGTCGCCGAGGAGACGGCCGAGATCTATGCCCCGCTCGCCGGGCGGATGGGCATGCAGGAACTGCGCGAGGAGCTGGAAGAACTGGCCTTCCGCCATATCAAGCCGGAAGCCCACTCCACCATCACCAAGCGCCTGGAAGAGGTGACCGAGCGCGAAGGCTCCGTGATCAGCGCGATCGAGATCGATCTCAAGGAGAAGCTGGCCGCGCGCGGCATCCAGGCGGAGGTCGCCGGACGGCGCAAGCGCCCCTACTCGATCTGGCGCAAGATGGAGCGCAAGTCGGTCTCCTTCGAGCAGCTTTCGGATATTTTCGGCTTCCGGGTCATCGTCGACCAGTTGGAGGATTGCTACCGCGTGCTCGGGATCGTCCACACGACCTGGCCGATGGTTCCGGGGCGCTACAAGGACTACATCTCGACGCCGAAGCAGAACGACTATCGGTCGATCCACACCACGGTGGTCGGCCCGGGCCATAGCCGCGTCGAACTGCAGATTCGCACCGACAAGATGGACCGCATCGCCGAATACGGCATCGCGGCCCATGCCCATTACAAGGACGGACGGACCACCGAGCTCTCCGGTGCCGCCGATGAAAGCCGGGCCTATCAGTGGCTGCGGCGCACCGTCGACCTGCTCGCAGAGGGCGACAATCCGGAAGAGTTCCTGGAGCACACCAAGCTCGAGCTCTTCCACGACCAGGTCTTCTGCTTCACGCCCAAGGGCCGGCTGATCGCCCTGCCGCGCGGGGCGACCCCGATCGACTTCGCCTATGCGGTCCATACCGATGTCGGCAACACCGCGGTCGGTGCCAAGATCAATGGCCGCATCGCGCCGCTGCTCACCGAGCTGCAGAATGGCGACGAGGTCGAAATCACCCGCGCCGACGGGCAGGTGCCCCCCGCGGCCTGGGAATCGCTCGTCGTAACCGGCAAGGCGCGCGCCGCGATMCGAAGGGCGACGCGCGCGGCCGTGCGCAAGCAATATGCCGGCCTTGGCCGCCAGATCCTCGAACGCGCCTTCATGCGCGCCGAGCGTGTCTTCACMGACGAAAAGCTCAAGGCGGCGCTCAAGCGGCTGGCCCGCACCGCCGTTGACGACGTGTTCGCCGCTGTCGGGCGCGGCGAGATGTTCTCGGGCGACGTCGTCAAGGCGGTCTATCCCGATCTCGAGCCGGAGAAGCGGTCCACGCCCGAAGCCCGTGGCGAAAGCAACGGCAAGGGCTGGTTCGAGCTGCGCAAGGGCGACAATCTCAAGTTCAAGCTGCCCGGCGAGACGCCGGGCGCCAATGCCATCCCGATCCGTGGCCTCGGCGGCGATCTGCCGGTGCGCTTCGCGCCGAATGGCGGCGCCGTGCCGGGCGATCGCATCGTCGGAATCCTGACGCCTGGCGAAGGCGTGACGATCTATCCGATCCAGTCGCCTTCGCTGGCGGCCTTCGACAACGAGCCCGATCGCTGGCTCGACGTGCGCTGGGATCTCGACGACAAGACGCCCCAGCGCTTTCCGGCGCGCATCGCCCTCAACTCGATCAACGAACCCGGCTCGCTGGCGCAGATCACCACCACCATCGCCGAGCATGACGGCAATATCGATGCGGTGACGATGGTGCGGCCGACGCCGGACTTCACCGATGTCACCATCGATCTCACGGTCTKGGACCTGAAACATCTCAGCGCCATCATCAGCGAGCTGCGCGAGAAACGGGTGATCAGCCGGGTCGAGCGCGTGGTCGGCTAAAGCATCGGCCCGAAAAACGGATTGCGGCTTTCGGGCAAGCCCATGCAATCACAGGCGGTCAGATCATCGGACCGGATACGATATTCCGGCCGATGCGCTGCCAGCCTTCCACAGCTCCGCTCGGGCCCACGCTTGAAACGCAGGCCATTCCGGCGCAAAAGCACTCGCCTGTGCCCGTCGCAGGCAATGGGATCAACTCCATCTGCGAGGCGCACCGATGACCGACGACGAGGTCCTGGCCGAATTCCGCGATGCCGGCGCATTGCTTGAAGGTCATTTCATCCTGTCTTCCGGCCTGCGTAGCCCGGTCTTCCTGCAGAAGATGTTCATCTTCCAGGACCCGGTCCGCACCGAGCGGCTCTGCAAGGCGCTTGCCGCCAAGATCGAAGCCACATTCGGCAAGGTCGACTATGTCGTCTCGCCCGCGGTCGGCGGCATCGTGCCGGGCTACGAGACAGCACGGCACCTCAAGGCCAAGGCGGTGTTCGTCGAACGCGAGGACGGACAGTTCAAGCTGCGCCGCGGCTTCGCCATCCCCGCCGGTGCGCGCGTGGTGATGGTCGAAGACATCGTCACCACCGGCCTCTCCTCGCGCGAATGCCTGGCCTCGATCGCTGGTGAACCTGGCCAGATTCTCGGCGCCGCTTGCCTGGTCGACCGTTCCGCCAGCAAGGCCGATCTCGGCGTCAGACTGGTCAGCCTCGTCGCTCTCGATATCCCGGCTTATGCTCCTGACGCGCTGCCACCCGAGCTCGCCGCCATCCCGGCGGTCAAGCCCGGCAGCCGGGGGCTCGCCAGCTGAAGGGCCCTGCGGGGCTCAAGGAAACTGACCAGCCTGAGCAAGCGCACTTGCAAGACTCCAGCAAGTGGCCACATAATTAGTGCTTGGCTGATCAGAATTCGCCGATCTTTCGACATTGCCTGACCGCTATCCTTTCGATCTGACGTATTTGATTCGATTTTTACTGGAGTCGTTCCCATGGCGGAGCCGCGCATCGCGCTTTTTATCGATGGGGCAAACCTCTATGCCACATCGAAGCAGCTTGGCTTCGACATGGATTACCGTCGACTGTTGAAGGAATTCCAGGCACGAGGCAACCTCATCCGGGCCTTTTACTTCACTACGTTAGTCGAAAGCGAAGAGTACTCGTCGATCAGACCACTGGTCGACTGGCTCGACTATAACGGCTACCGGGTCATCACCAAGGCGGCCAAAGAATTCACCGATGCGACCGGTCGCCGCCGGGTCAAAGGCAATATGGACATCGAGCTCGCCATTGAAATGCTCGAACTAGCGCCGCATCTTGACCAGATCTACTTGTTCTCGGGCGATGGTGACTTTCGCCCACTGGTTGAAGCCGTGCAACGCAAGGGTGTAAAGGTCTCGGTGGTCTCGACCATCACGACCAATCCCCCCATGGTCTCAGACGAGTTGCGCCGCCAATGCGACGAGTTCCTCGACCTTTCGCATCTCATGGCGAAAATCGGGCGCGACCCCTCGGAGCGCGCGCCGCGCAGTGGCGCTGCGGGCACGCCCGGCCATCCCGGACTGGAACGCCGTTATGGCATCCGCCAGGGCGACGAACCGGTCGAAGGCTGATTTCGGCACGCCACTGACGTGTGGTCAGGGGCTGTGATACGACCGTTGGAGCGAGGCCCCAGGCCGCCATGTGATTCGGCCGGGCCGGCTATGGCAACAACGGGACTGGGAGGCCTCATCATGCATCGCCGTCATTTTCTCRCCGGGCTCGCGGGGAGCTCCGCGGGCGTTTTCGTCATCGCCAAGCCCGCTCTCGTCCTGGCGCAGGCTACGCCTGCTCCCGCCGCACCGGCGGCTGCACCCGCCTTCACGTTGCCGCCGCTCGGCTATGCCTATGAGGCGCTGGAGCCCAATATCGACGCCGCCACCATGCGTATCCATCACACCGCCCATCATCAGGCCTATGTGAACAACGCCAACGCGCTGGCCAATCAATGGGCGGACCTGAGGACGACGCCAATCGAGACCGTGCTGGCCGATCTCAGCGCGGTTCCCGAGAACGTTCGCACCGGCGTCCGCAACAATGTCGGCGGCCACTGGAACCACACGTTCTTCTGGGAACTGATGACGCCGGGCGGCGCGGAGCAGCCCTCACCCGAACTCAAGAGCGCGGTCGAGGCCTCGCTCGGTTCGGTGAGCGATATGGCGACCAAGCTCAACGCCGCCGCCCTGGGCCGCTTCGGCTCCGGCTGGGCCTGGCTGGTCGTCGGCAAGGACAAGAAGCTCGCGATCGTCAGCACCGCCAATCAGGACACCCCGCTCGAACTCGGCGCCAAGGCGGTCGTCGGTGTCGATGTCTGGGAACACGCCTATTATCTCAAGCACCAGAGCCGCCGCGCCGACTATCTGGCGGCGTGGTGGAAGACGGTGAACTGGGACAAGGCCAACGCCAATTTCAAGAAGGCGATGATCTAACCTTCTGTTTTTGGATGGACGCCCTGAGAAGGAAAAAGGGCCGCTCGCGCGGCCCTTTTTCCGTGACGATCGCCCTTTCGGAAAGCCCTGTCGGTTCAGCCGCCGGTTTTCATGATCCGCGCCTTGTCGCGGTTCCAGTCGCGGGTCTTTTCGGTCTCGCGCTTGTCATGCAGCTTCTTGCCGCGGCCAAGCCCGAGTTCGACCTTCGCGCGGCCCTTGTCGTTGAAATAGACCTTGAGCGGGATCACCGTGAAGCCGTCGCGCTGGATCGCGCCCATCAGCTTGTTGATCTGACGACGATGCAGCAGCAGCTTCCGCGGCCGGCGGACATCATGGTTGAAGCGGTTGGCTTCGAGATATTCCGGGATATGGGCGTTGAACAGATAGAGTTCGGTCCCCATCGGCCCGGCATAGCTCTCCCCGATCGTCGCCTTGCCACCGCGCAGGGACTTGATCTCCGTGCCCTGCAACGCGATGCCGGCCTCGAGCGTCTCGATGATCTCGTAATTGTAACGCGCCTTGCGGTTATCGGCCGCGAGGCGATAGCGCTCGGGATCAGGCTTGCTCATGCCGGGTGACCAAATCCATAGGTCTTCACGAGACCCGCCATGGCCTGCGACTCCGTTTCGGAGTCAGCACTCAGGCCGTTGAGAACTCCCAGCCTGTCGGCGTCCTGCCGGTTCTGGCTGAGTTTGAACTTGCCGATGATCGAGGCGATCTCGATTTCGATGCCGACAATGCCGCGGGCCTGCGCCGCAATGAACGGCTCGGGGTCGGCGAGAAGGCCGTCGGCGCCGGCCGCCACTATGGCGAGCGGATACGCGCGAATGACGCCGTGCAACGCGTCCCGGTCTTCAACCTTGAAATGGCTCGGTTCGTACATCAGCGGCTCCGGGGCGGTTCGCCGAGCACCCCGGGCGAACGCAACTCTCTATCTAGGCATTCAACAGCCCGGCGTGAACCATGGCCTCGCGGATAACCTTGCCGGTCGGGGGCGTCACCGGCATCAGCGGCAGGCGAACCTCCTCCTCGATCCGGCCGAGCAGCTTGAGCCCATGCTTGGCGCCGGCAAGGCCCGGCTCCTTGAACACCGCGTCGTGCAGCGGCACGAGCCGGTCCTGGACCTTCAGCGCACCAGCGAAATCGCCCTTGAGCGCGGCCACCATCAATTCGGAGCAGAGGCGCGGCGCAACATTGGCGACAACCGAGATGCAGCCATGGCCGCCGGCCGCCATATAGGCCAGCGCCGTCATGTCCTCGCCCGAGAGCTGGATGAACTCCGGCCCCATGGCGTGGCGCTGCTGCGAGACGCGGGCGAGATTGGCGGTCGCGTCCTTGACGCCCGCGATGTTCTTCAGCTCGTAGAGCCGCGCCATGGTCTCGACCGACATGTCGACCACCGAGCGCGGCGGGATGTTGTAGATGATGATCGGGATGCCGACCGCGTCGTTCACCGCCTTGAAGTGCTGGTACATGCCCTCCTGGGTCGGCTTGTTGTAATAGGGCGTGACCACCAGCAGCGCCGGCGCACCGGCCTTCTCGGCATGGATCGCGAGGTCGATCGCCTCGGCCGTGTTGTTCGAGCCGGCTCCGGCGATGACGGGAACGCGACCCTTTACCGCATCGAGGCAGATCTCGATGACTCGCTTGTGCTCGTCATGGCTGAGCGTCGGGCTCTCGCCGGTGGTGCCCACGGGCACGAAGCCATGGCTGCCGCTTTCAATCTGCCAGGCGATCAGCGCGCGCAGGCCATCCTCGTCGATCCTGCCGCCCTTGAACGGGGTCACCAAGGCTGTGAGCGAGCCGGTGATAGGCGCATGCTTGGTCATGATCGAGCCGTCCTAAGAACAAAATCCGTGTGTAGCGGGCGACAGACATACCGCCTCCCACCGCATGCGCAAAGGCGAAAGCCCGTCAAAAATCGCTTGCACGTTAGTTAACGGTCCATCAAGACCCTTCGCCGACCATCGAAGTCCAAGCGCCATCCCGGGGAAATCCACCATGGTACGGCTGCCTGCCTCTCGACGGCTCCTTTCATGGGCCGTGCCTGCACTCCTTGTGACTGCGAGTGCCCAAGCGACCAACGACGCCGACCACGTCCTGCAGAAGGACCGTGTTGCGGCCATTGCCGATCCTGCGACGACGGCGGCGCTCCTGCGCTCGCCCGACGAGCAGTTGCGCGCCGACGCGCCAGCCGATCAGGGCGCCCTCAAGACGGYGGTCGAGGCCTATCGCCGTGGTACGGTGACCGAGGGCGATGCCTTCGCCTCGGCCTTCGACGACCGCGCGACGCGCGCCATGCTCGAATGGGCCGCGATCCGCTTCGGCGGCAGCACGGTGGGCTTTGCCCGCATCAACGCCTTTCTCGAGACCTATCCGAACTATCCGGCAACGACATTGTTCCGCCGCCGCGCCGAGGCCGCGCTGATTGCCGAGAAGAAAAGCGTGGCCGTGATCCGGGCCTTCTTCCATGCGCAGCGCCCGATCAGCCCGGTCGGCCGCGTGGCGCTGGCCATGGCCCTGAAGGCTGACGGCAAGCCCGACGATGCGATGGTGCTGATCCGCGAAACCTGGCGGCGCGACCATCTCGGCGCGCCGCTGGAAGCGATCGTCCTGAACAGCTTCGGCGACCGGCTCACAGTGACCGACCATCGCCTGCGCACGGAACGCTATCTCTTTGAGGAGAACAATGCGGCGGCGCTGCGCAATGCCGCGCGTGTCTCCACCGATTATGTCCTGCTCGCCAAGGCGCGGCTCGCCAGCGCGCAGTCTAAGGGCACGATCGCGCCCGCACTGATAGCGGCCGTGCCGGCGTCGCTCCGCAACGATCTCTCCTTCACCTTTCTGCAGGTGCAGCAGGCCCGGCGCGCCAACAAGGCCGGCGAAGCCGCGCAGATTCTCGCCAAGGTGCCGCGCGACCCGGCCCTGCTCGGCGATGGCGACGAATGGTGGACGGAGCGGCGCCTGATCGCGCGCAAGCTTCTCGACGAGGGCGATGCCGCCAAGGCCTATGAGGTCGCAGCCGGTCATGGCGCCGAAGGCGCCGCCGAGCGCATCGACGCGGAATGGCACGCAGGCTGGATCGCGCTGCGGTTTCGGGATCAGCCCGGCCTGGCTCTCGCCCATTTCGACGAGGCAGCCAAATGGGCGGAAACGCCGGTCTCGGTCGCGCGCGTCGCCTATTGGCAAGGCCGCGCGGCCGAAGCGATCGGGCTGACCGAGCGCGCCCAGGAGGCCTATGAGCGCGCGGCGGCTCATTCCGTCGCCTATTACGGTCAGCTTGCCCGGGCCAAGCTCGGCCTACCGGACCTGCCGATCCGCACGACGGAATCGGCGGCGCTCGAACATTTGCCCGGTCATCAGGGTGTGCGCCTCCTCTACCAGATCGGCGCGCGCGATCTTGCAGCCACCATGCTGGTCGATCTGTCGCAGCGCCTGCATACGACGACCGCGCTGGAAGCCGTGGCCGCGATCGCCAGCCGTGAAGGCGATGTCAGGACCCTGCTGACGATCGGCAAGACCGCCCTGCAGCGCGGCTTCCCGCTCGACACCGCCGCGTTCCCCACCTCCGGCGTGCCGGACTTCCCCGTGCTGGGCGACCCGATGGAGCGGGCGATCGTCCACGCCATCGCCCGGCAGGAAAGCGCCTTCGATCCCAATGCGGTCTCGCATGCCGGCGCACGCGGGCTGATGCAGATGATGCCGGCGACGGCCCGGGAAACGGCCCGACGGGCCAATATGCCGTTCGACCTTCCGCGGCTCGGCAGCGATGCGCTTTATTCGGCGCAGATGGGCGCGGCCCATCTCAACGACCTGATCCGGGAATGGCGCGGCTCCTATATCCTGAGCTTCGCGGCCTATAATGCCGGCTCCGGCAATGTGAAGCGCTGGATCGACGCCTATGGCGACCCTCGCAAAAGCGATGTCGATGCCGTCGACTGGGTCGAGCGCATCTCGATCTACGAGACGCGCAACTACGTCCAGCGTGTGATGGAGAACCTGCAGGTCTACCGGCAGAGGCTGAACCAGCGTACCGCCTATCTGATCGATTACGACCTGAAGCGGACCTGGACGCGGGATTAGGCGGGATCTCCGGCCCTTCACGGCCGGAGCCCCCTCGCCTGCTCCGTTCCGGCGGATTTTCTTGACTGGGACCAGTGCCCATTTCGCCTGAAGATGCTTTAGTCCAGCCTCTTGCAGCGCCGCCGGAGGGCGAATGGATTCTGATAGCGGTTTCCGCTCCTTCTTTATCAGTGCCCGCGACGGCCTGAAGCTCCACGCCCGCGATTACGGTCCCCTCGCCTCGCACGCCCTGCCGGTGGTCTGCCTGCCGGGGCTGGCGCGAAYGGCCGCCGACTTCCACGAACTGGCGATGGCGCTGGCAGGGGACGAGGCCAAACCACGGCGCGTCCTGGCGCTCGATTACCGCGGGCGCGGGCGCTCCGCCTATKACAGGAACTGGGCCAATTACGATATTCGGGTCGAGCTCGACGACATGATGCAGCTGCTCACGGCGGCCGGCATCGAGGCCGCCGTGTTCGTCGGAACCTCGCGCGGCGGCCTGCTGACGATGGCGCTGGCGGCGGCGCGCCCGGCCATGATCAAGGGCGTCGTCCTGAACGATGTCGGCCCGGTAATCGATGCGCGCGGATTGCTGCGGATCCGCGGCTATGTCGGCAAGCTGCCAAGCCCGCGCAGCTTTGTCGAAGGCGCCGAAATCCTCAAGCGCTTGTCTGACCAGCAATTCCCGGCTTTCGGCGAACGGGAATGGGAGATAATGGCGCGTCGGACCTGGACCGAGCGCGATGGACATCTCGTCACCGATTACGACCCTAATCTGATGAAGATCCTGGAGGAACTCGACCTCGAGGCGCCGCTGCCCGTGCTCTGGACCTATTTCGCCGGGCTGAACGCCGTGCCGATTCTGGCGATCCGTGGCGCCAATTCCGATCTTCTCTCGGAGGAGACGCTGCGCGAGATGGGGGAGCGCCATCCCGATTGCGAGATCTTCGTCGCACCGGGACAGGGCCATGCGCCCCTGCTCGGATCGAAGGACATGGTGCGGCGCATTGGCAAGCTGATCGGCAAGGCGGAGAAGCGCGCCGCCTGAGTCTTGGGCCGCCCCCCCCGGCGGTCGCAACACGCCGGGCTCACTGAAATCGAGGATTTACCGCCGCTTGCCGTCGGCTCCGTCTTCGGGGACGCCGGCGACATTGCCCTGCCCCTGCGTACCATCGTCACGCGAGGCCTCGACCTCACCGGCGCGGGCCCGTGTCGAAAACGCGGTCTCGATGCCGGCTGCGAGCGAATACGCCTGGGCGACCCAGTCCTCACGCTCGATCCGGCCGGGAAAGGCGAGATAATGGCCGACCCACTCGATGTTCTCGGGGGTCCAGGCGGCGATCTGCTCGAAATGCCAGATCCCGAGGCTGTGCAGCCTGCCTTCGTTCTGCTGGCCGATGCCCTTGATCAGTTTGAGATCGTCGGCCTTCCCGCTGCGCGCCGCGACAAGGCCGGATGGCCGCCTGCCGGAGATCAGGTCCTCGCCCTCGACCTTGTCCAGCAGCGGGGCCGATTGCACCAAGACCGGCTTCAACGCAGCGACAGCAGGCCCGGCCGGGGTCTCAGGGATCGAACCGGCATTGGCGCCGGCTATGGCGAGAACTGAATCGCGGTGAGCGAAGATCGTGCGGACAAAGCAGGCGAGACAACAGCCCGCCAGATAGGCCGCGACATAAAGGAGCGCGGTCTCCAGCCAGAGCGCGGCAACACCATTCACCACCTGCAGCCAGGTGAGCGCGGCGACCACGGCCCAGACGCCCACGAGCAGGGTGATCGGACTGGTCCAGAAACGGACCTTCCCTCCTGTGCAGGTGATCCAGCCCATGGCTAGGCCGATGCCGAAGGCCGCGAGCAGGAACCATGCGAACTGGGTGGCCAGGTAGAGCATGCCAGCGATCCCTACTTCTCGACCGTGAACTGGACGCGACGGTTCATGGCCTTCGCCTCCGGCTCGTCATGGGGAACGAGCGGTCGCTGCGCGCCAAAGCCCTTCGGCTCGAGCCGGGCAGCGCTGATGCCGCGTATGACCAACTCATCAAGCACGCGCCGAGCGCGCCGGTTCGAAAGATCGACATTGTCGAACCCGCGCCGCTCGCCATCGAGATTGGCATGCCCCTCGACCGTGACGCGCACATCCGGGCATTGCTTGAGGATCGCGGATGCTTCCGCCATGGCCCGTTCCGTGGTCGCATCGAGCACGACCACAGCTGTGCCCTGGCCGAACAGCACGGACTGGCGCTTGGTCAAGGCATCGAGGTCGTTCTGGCAGGTGTTGGGCGGTTCCGTGACGCAACCCGTCTGGCGCAAGCCGATCTCCGCCTGGCCTGAAAAGCCGGCAGGCAGCCCGCTCGCGGCGCTGGTCTCGACCTCGCCCTTGATCAGCTCGCGGCAGGTCAACCCCTGCAGCTCGACCTTGCCATCGACCAGGCGCGCGGTGCCGAGATCCAGCCTGAGCAGATCGGTCACGGCGACGCGAGCTGCGCCGCCGAAACCGGCAGGCGCTCCGGGCACGATGCGCGTCTCGTCCACGATCTTGCCCTGCAAGGGTGAGCCGTCCAGCAACGCCAGAAGCGCCGAGCGCGTCTGCTCATCAGGCAAATAGCCGGACAGGCCGACGCCCKAGCGATCCGCCGAAATCGTCAGACCGAAGGGGCGCAGGCCAAGGCCCGCCAGATCCGGCGCGCCCGTGAGGCCTCCCGGCAAAGGCTGCTGCCGGAGCGCGGCCTCGATTTCGCGCCAGGCCCCTTCGTCGGCAACGGCCCCCGAGAGCGAAGCCTGCGTGCCCTCGATGGAAACCACGCCGTTGCTCATCCTGCCGAGCAGATCCAGCAGGAAGCTGGTCGCCGTGCCGAAATCCGGAGCTTCACGCAGCTTCGGTTCACCCGTCATGCGATCAGCGATGCGACCCGCATCCGCCCCGCGGTCGGCCGATTGCAGCACGCCCTGTCTCGCCGCCTCGTCGGGAACGAGGCCGCTCAGCACGACGCCCTGCTCGGTCTTCTCCGCCCGCCATTGCAGCGGAACCGTGCGCTCGGGCACAGCGCGTACCGGGATGGGCGCCTTCGCCTCACCGGCACTGGCGTGGGAGCTGCCGGGCGATGGCACCTCACCGCGCTGAGGCGCAGGAGGTGTTGCAGGCTCCGAAGGCGCAGGAGGTTCGGCCGGAACAAAGAGCGGTGGAATCTCCGGCAGGGCTGGCATAGGAGGGGGCGCCGGCGGGCAGATGATGTTGGCCTGCACAACCGAATCCGGCCCGTCCGTCTGCGCGATCAGCAGTTGCAAGGCCTGGCAGGATTCGAAATCCTCGGGCCCGTCGCCGGACAGCCTGTAGCTGCCGGCATCGAGCTCGGCCTTGCCGCGGCGGAGCCGGGCAAGATCGCCAATGGCGCGCGTGACCTTGACCAGGAAAGCGCCCGGCTCGCCAAGGGCCGGCTTGCTTTGATCGTCGATCCGAGTGGGCTCGGGAAAGCTGCGCCGCAGGGCCGCGGAAATCTGCTGCCTCGCCTCATCCGACGGGTAGAAGCCGGTGACGCTCAGCCCGCCATCCGCGCTCTTCTCCAYAGACCAGCGATAAGGCGCCATCGTCGGCGGCTCGAGGCTGCACTCGACTGCGGTGAACCCACCCTGCCCCAGGGATGCAGTGCGCTCGCGCAACGCAAGGAAGCGCTCCGGCGTCGTCGCCTTGCCCTCGATGCAGAAGCGCGTGTCGTCCAGCGCCACCTTGCCGCTCGAGAGTCCGGCCAGCTCACCGAGCATTTTCTGCGTTACGGCGGCAAAACCGGCAGGCGCGCCAAAAGCGAGCATCTGGCGATCGTMGACGCGCAATCCCGGGACGGCCGCACTCGCCGCGGCAATGTTGGCGGTTGCCGTCGCCTCATCGGGAACGAAGCCGCTCAGCGTCACCGCATCGCGCTCGCGCGTCGCCGACCAGCTATAGGGTTTCTGCGCGACGACCTGGGACAGGCCCCCGAGCGCCCGGCGTATGCCGAATTCGCCGCGCAACTGCACCATGGCCTTGGCAGCGCCATCGGCCGAGAGCGCCTCGCCCACGATCAGCACATCGCGTCCGGCAACGAGCGCCATGACCGGCCTTGCGCCGGGCGCCTCGCCGGCGACCTGCGTCGCCACCGCGATGGCACGGCGACTGACATCGTCCTGAATCGCATCATCCAGATAGAGGTTGCTGGCGCTCCAGAGCAGCGCCAGCGGCACGAGCCCCCATAACCAGTTTGCCGGCTGCGCCATTCCCGCTCCCCGCGTCGGCACAGACTTGTCAGGCCCTTACCGATCACCGTCCCCAGGGCGCCAAGTCAGGACGGTTCGCCCGCCCCTGTCAAGTGAGTGAACAGGCCTAACCCTCGATATCCAAACGAAAAAAGCCCCGGGTTTCCCCGGGGCTTTCCGACTAGGATCGGAGAACCGATCAGAAGTCGCGCTGGATGCGCAGACGGCCGGTGAGGGCGTCGTCCGACTTGATCAGCAGGTTGTTGTTGCGAACGCCGAAGTTGTTGACCTGACCGATGCGGTTCTTCAGCTCAACCTTGGAGTAGAGAACTTCCACGCCGATATCCAGGCCCGAAACTGGGGTCCAGACGAGGTTGGTGCCGATGATGAACTCCTTCGGGTCAAGCTTGACCGGACCGCTCTGGAGCGTGCCGAGGCCGTTCTGGACCGCAGCGCCCATGTCGAGCTCGGAGTACGAACCATAGACTTCCGAACGGATGGTCGGGGTCCAGTAGTGCTTCAGGCCAGCAGTGATGGCGAAGCCCTTGGTCAGCTTCGAGCGACCGGTGGTCTGGTCGATGACGATGTCCGCAGCGGCGAGCGAGCCGAGGCGGCCGTAGCCATAGGTGCCGCCGTAGCCGAGGTAGGAGCCCATGCCCTCAGCGTAAGCTGCCTGCAACCACAGGACGTCGCCAGCGGCGAGCATCGGCAGGTTGAACTTCAGACCGCCCTGGATGGCCCAAGCGGTCTCGTCGCCGCCACGGATGATCGTGGTGTTGCCGATAGCGCCAACCGGGAAGCTGGCAACGTTACGCTGACCGATGGCACCCGACAGCTGAGCGGAGCCCCAGCCCTGGGTCACGTTCAACGCACCGACGAGGTCCGGATACTGGCTGCCCTCGAGGACCGGAGCAGCGCCGTTGAAGAGGACGGCGTTGCGGACGACCGCGTTACGGCCGGCCAGGCGGTCTTCGAGCGAGATCGTGGCCGAGAAGCCCGAGCCGAAGGTCGCGGTGTAGGCCAACAGGTTCGGGCTGTTGTCCGAGCCGCGGAGCGAGCTGAAGCCGAGGTCGTTGGCGTAGAAGTCGAAGAACGACTGCGCGCGACCAGCGGTGATCGGTCCGAACTGAATGAAGCCCTTATCGAGGCTGATGCCAGTCGTGTTGCTGTTGGCGCCAGCAGCGCCGTTGGCGAAGATCGCGCCGCCGTTCAGCGCGCCGTAGCCGTACGGGCCGGTCGAAACCGTGACGTCATAACGGATGAAGGTGCGCAGGGTGCCGTAAGCGGTGGCGGTGCGCAGGTCGATGTTCAGACGACCACGAGCGCGGGTGCCGTACGAGTCCTGCAGGTCGCCCCAACGCTCGCCGAAGGTGTACTCAGCGCGGAGACGGCCGCCGATGCGCAGGCAGCTATCGGTGCCGGGGATGTAGAAGAAGCCGCTGCCATAGGCGGTGCAGACGCGAACGTATTCGACCGGAGCGGCCTTCCGCGAGGGAAGATCGGCGGCCTGAGCCCCGGCGACCGCGGCGAAGCCGGCGGCAGAACCGAGGAGGAGGCTCTTAACGAGCTTCATTGGTAACCTCCAAAAGAGTTTCGAGACCCTCGGGCTTCGGCGTGTTCTTGACGATCGGCCCCAGGAGACCAAACCGGCGAACCCGCCTATCCCGGTCTTTCGCCCACGTCCCTGAACCATTCAGAGGCGAAGACGAAAAACAGCGACCGGGAACGTCCCGACGCACCTTCACCATACGAATGCCGGGTGGCCGATCAACCGAGATCACGCCGCCGCGAGGTCCGAGGGGGTGCTTTGAAACCCGGTGTTGCAGGCGCGCCACGCTTTGAGGGTCGAAATTTACCCGCCGTTAACCGCGCGCGCCGGCTGGGCATGTCCTGCAGGCAAAAGGCGGCAGAATCACGGCCTGTTCGAATCGGGATGGGCGACTCAAGCCACAGCCATCCGGAACGGCGCGCTGGCGCCAGTCAGTATTCCCACTCGGCGCCGACGCCGACGGCAGCGCTGCCATCCGCGCCGGTTTCGGCCTGGATGCGAAGCCGCTTCGTTACATCGATGCCGATCGAGACGCCGCTATCCTCGGGCTTGGCGCCGGCCTTGATTCCGATCGAGACGTTGTCGCCGAT
>NZ_JBFTLD010000005.1:0-68068 GCF_056396265.1 Allobosea sp. 05T422_2
CGTCTACGAGCCGCTGTTCACCTTCGATGCGAACTGGGCGACGCAGCCGATGCTGGCGGCAGCACTGCCGACGGTGTCCGCGGACGGCAAGACCTACACGATCGAGCTGCGCAAGGGCGTGAAGCTGCATAACGGCCGGGACCTCGATTCCGAGGACGTCGTCGCCTCGCTGAAGCGCTGGCTCGAGATGACGCCGCGCGGCAAGGGTCTGGCTAAGAGCATCGCGAGTCTGACCGCCAAGGGCCCGTCGACCGTCGAGATCCAGCTCAGCAAGGTCGAGCCGGCGCTGCTCGCCCATCTGGCGCTGCCCTCCGGCTTCGCCGCGATCATGGCAAAGGAATCGATCGCCACCCCGCTGACCGAATTCGTCGGCACCGGCCCCTACAAGTTCCGCGAGCGCAAGCCGGACCAGTTCGTCGTGCTGGTGAAGCATGATGGCTACGCCTCGCGCAGCGAGCCCGCCTCGGGCTATGCCGGCAAGCGCGAAGCCAAGATCGACGAACTGCGCTTCATCCCGGTGCCGAGCGCCAATACCCGCGTCGAAGGCGCCATCGCCGGCCAGTATCAATTCGCCGACCAGCTGCCGGTCGAGAGCTACAAGAAGGTCTCAGCCGCGAGCGGCACGCGCCCCGTGCTGACCATGCCCTTCGGCTTCCCTTATTTCCCGACCAACACCAAGCAGGGGCCGATGGCCGACCTGAAGGTCCGTCAGGCCTTCCAGATGGCCCTCGACCTCGAAGAGGTGATGATGGCCGGCTTCGGCGAGCCGAAATTCTTCGCACTGGCGGCCGAGCATTTCCCGAAGGGCTCGCCGTTCTATTCGGAGGCCGGCAAGGACAAGTACAGCAAGCCGGACGTCGCCGGCGCCAAGAAGCTGCTGGCCGAGGCCAAATATGACGGAGCGCCGCTCCGTATCCTCAACTCGAAGCAGTATGATTTCCATCACCGCATGGCGCTGGTGATGGCCGAACAACTCAAAGCCGCCGGCTTCAAGGTCCAGCTCGATGTCGTCGACTGGGCCACCCTGRTCCAGCGTCGCGGCGACCCGGCGCTGTGGGACATCTACATCACCCACTCGGCCTTCCTCCCCGAACCGATGTTGTCTCCACCGCAACTCGGCGAAGGCGCTCCGGGCTGGTGGTCGAGCCCGGCCAAGGAGGCCGCGCTCAGCGCCTTCAACAACGAGCCCGACCCGGCGAAGCGCGGCGCGCTCTGGGGCAAGGTCCAGCAGGTCGTCTATGACGAGGTGCCTTATATCCGCGCCGGCAACTTCGCCGCACTGGCGGGAGCCTCGCCGAAGCTGTCCGGCTATGCGGCAATGCCGTGGCCGTCCTTCTGGAACGTCGCTCTCGCCAAGTAAGGCGCAAGCTTGATGTGGCGGGGTGCGTTCGCGCGCCCCGCCACAGTCGTATCCGCTTCCCGCGAAAGGAGCGCATCCGGTGCTCGCACATATCGGACGTCGCCTCGCCGGCCTGCTGCTGGTCCTCTTTCTCGTTGCCGCGCTGGTCTTCTTCCTGACGCGGCTGGCGCCCGGCGACCCCGCGGCCCTGATGCTCGGCGACCAGGCGACGCCGGAGGATGTGGCGCGCCTGCGCGAGGCTTACGGGCTCGACAAGCCGCTCCTGCTGCAATTCGTGCTCTGGCTGAAGGAATGCGCGACCGGCAATCTCGGCCAGTCGATCTTCCTGCAGCAGCCTGTGACCCAGGCGCTGCTGCAGCGCGCCGAGCCGACCTTCTTCCTCGCGATGTTCTCGCTCGCCATTGCCGCGGCGATCGGCATCCCGGCCGGCATCGCCTCCGCGGTCTGGCGCGGCCGCCCGATCGACCAGGCGGTGAGCGGGCTCGCCATGCTCGCGGCCAATATCCCGAGCTTCTGGCTCGGCCTGATCTTCATCCAGCTCTTTGCCGTGCGTTTCGGCTGGTTCCCCGTCGCTGGCTATGGCGCGCCCGACGCCTCCTTCTTCGAGCGGCTCCAGCACCTGTTTCTGCCATCCGCCGTGCTCGGCGTCGTCAACTCCGCCCTCATCACGCGCTTCACCCGCGCCAGCATGCTCGATGTGCTCGATGCCGATTTCGTGCGGACGGCACGGGCGAAGGGCATCTCGGAACTGCGCGTGGTGCTGCGCCACGCCTTCGGCAATGCGCTCGTCCCGATCATCACCGTGCTCGGCCTGACGCTCGCCCTGCTGATCGGCGGCGCGATCGTGACCGAGACCGTGTTCGGCCTGCCCGGCGTCGGCAATCTCGTCGTGTCGGCGGTGCTGCGCCGCGATTATCCCGTGATCCAGGGCGCGCTTCTGGCGGTCGCGGCGATCTACGCACTGATCAACCTGGCGATCGATGTGATCTACACCCTCGTCGACCCACGGGTGCGCCAATGAGTTCCGCCGTGACCTCAGCTCCGACACTTCTGTTCTTGCGCCGGCTCTTCCGCCGCAAGCTGGTGCTGCTCGCAGCCGTGATCCTCGTGATTGCCTTCGCACTCGCCCTGCTGGCGCCCTGGCTCTCGCCGTTCGATCCTGCCTCGATGCGCATGGCAAGGCGCTTGCGCCCGCCCGGCGAGGTGAACTGGTTCGGTACGGATGAGCTCGGCCGCGACGTCTTCTCCCGGGTGATCTGGGGAGCGCGCGCCTCACTGGGAATCGGGCTTGCCGTCGTCGTGATCTCGATCTCGATCGGGGCCGCGCTCGGCCTCGTCGCCGGCTATTTCAAGCGCGCCGACGCCGTGATCATGCGCCTGGTCGATGCGCTGATGTCGCTGCCCKACATCCTGCTCGCCATCTTCCTCGTCGCGGTGCTCGGCGCCTCCGCGGGCAATGTCGTGCTAGCGCTCGCCATCGTCTACACGCCGCGCGTCGTCCGCGTGATCCGCGCCTCGACGCTGGTGGTGCGGGAACTGCCCTTCGTCGAGGCGGCACGCGCACTCGGCGTCTCGATCTGGCGCATCCTCTTCGTGCATGTGCTGCTCAACGTCGCCTCGCCCCTCCTGGTGCAGGCGACCTTCATCTTCGCCTATGCGGTCCTTGCCGAAGCCGGGCTGTCCTTCCTCGGCGCGGGTGTGCCGCCGGAGACGCCGACCTGGGGCACGATGATCGCGTCGGGCCAGCAATATGCCGAGGACGGATTCTGGGTCGTCGGATTTCCCGGTGTCGCGATCGTTCTGGTCGCGCTCTCGCTGCAGATCGTCGGCGATGGCCTGCGCGACATGCTCGACCCCAAGCTCAGAAAGGCGCTGTGAGATGACCGCGCCCCTTCTCGCCATCGAAGATCTCGCCGTTTCCTTCCGCACCGAAGAAGGCGAGGTGACGCCGGTGCGCGGCGTTTCGCTGCAGATCTCGGAGAACGAAACCGTCGCGGTGGTCGGCGAGTCCGGCTCCGGCAAGTCAGTGACGAGTTTCGCCACCATGGGCCTGCTGCCACGCCCGTCGGGGCGGGTCTCGCAGGGCCGCATCCTGTTCCGTCGCCGCTCCGGCGATACGATCGACCTCGCCACCGCGCCCCGGGCCACCATGCAGGCGCTGCGCGGCGCAGAGATCGCGATGATCTTCCAGGAGCCGATGACCAGCCTGAACCCCGTGCTGACCGTCGGCGAGCAGATCGCCGAGGCGGTGCGGCTGCATCTCGGCTATGACCGGCGCAAGGCCTGGGCTCACGCCGTCGAGATGCTTGGCCTCGTCGAAATCCCCGATGCGGCGCGCCGCGCCTCGGACTATCCGCATCACATGTCGGGCGGCATGCGTCAGCGCGTCATGATCGCGCTGGCGCTCTCCTGCCGGCCGGCCCTGCTGATCGCCGACGAGCCGACCACGGCACTGGACGTCACGATCCAGGCGCAGGTGCTGACACTGCTTGACCGGCTGCGGCGCGAGCTTGGAATGGGCGTGCTCTTCATCACGCATAATCTCGGCGTCGTCGCCGAGATCGCCGACCGCGTGACGGTGATGTATGCGGGCGAGGTGGTCGAAAGCGCGCCGGTTCGGGACCTCTTCAACGCACCGCGCCACCCCTATACGCGCGCCCTGCTGGAGTGCATGCCGTCGCGCGCAATCCAGGACGCAAGCGGTCGGCGCGTCGTGCGCTCGATCCCGGGGCAGGTTTCGCGCGTCGAGCGCGGCTGCGCCTTTGCGCCGCGCTGCGCTGATGCAACGCCTGCCTGCTCCATCGAGGCCCCCATGCTGGAGAATGATGCGGGGCGGCAGACACGCTGCCTGCGCTGGAGGGAACTTGCATGAGCACGGAACCGCTCCTCACGATTGCAGGCCTTTCCAAGAGCTTTGGCAAGGCACCCCACCCGGTGCGCGCCGTCAACGACGTCAGCTTCTCGCTGGCGCGCGGCGAAGCGCTCGGGCTGGTCGGCGAATCCGGATCGGGCAAGAGCACGATCGGCCGGCTTGCGCTGCGCCTGATCGATGCATCGGCAGGTCAGATCCGTTTCGAAGGACAGGACATCACGGCAGCGCCGGAACGCCGGTTGAGGCTGTTCCGTCGCCAGGCGCAGATGGTGTTCCAGGACCCCTATGCTAGCCTCAATCCGCGGCTGCGCGTCAGCAGCATCGTCGGCGAGGCGCTCGATGCCCATGGCCTTGCGCGCGGGGCGGCACGCAAGGCGCGGATCGCCGAACTGCTCGAACTCGTCGGCCTTCCCGCCGCACATATGGAGCGCTACCCCCATGAGTTCTCCGGCGGTCAGCGGCAACGCATCGGCATCGCGAGGGCTCTCGCCGTCGAACCGAGACTGATCATCGCCGACGAGCCGGTCTCGGCCCTCGATGTCTCGGTGCAGGCACAGGTGCTGAACCTGATGCAGGACCTGCGGCGGCGGCTCGGCCTGGCGATGCTGTTCATCTCGCATGACCTCGATGTCGTCGAGCTGATGTGTGACCGGATCGCCGTGCTCTATCTCGGCCGCATCATGGAGATCGGCTCGACGGAGCAGGTCGCCCGCCATCCGCGCCATCCCTATACGCGGGCGCTGATCGCCGCATCGCCGAGGCCTGACCCGGACGCGCCGCCGCGCGAGCGCATGCTGACCGGCGACATCCCGTCTCCGCTCGCTCCGCCCTCCGGCTGCGTTTTCCGCACCCGCTGCCTGCACGCGACGGAGCGTTGCGCCAAGGAGGCTCCGGTCTTGCGCGGGACGGGATCGGAACATCAGTTTGCCTGTCATTTCGATATCAGCCACAGTCCGAGCGCATGACAGACGTCGTCCCTGCTGACGCAGCCGGCCGCCCCAGCGGCCCCGACGATTCGATTGGCGCCTCCGACATCATGAGCTCCATCAGGCAGGGGCTCGGCGCGATGTCCGAGAGCCAGCAGAGGGTGGCGCGCCTGTTCCTCGACGAAGTCGAATGGGTGGTGAAGGCGAATGTCGAAGATATCGCGGCGCGCGCCGGGGTCAGCGCGCCGACAATCGTACGCTTTGCCCGGCTGGTCGGTTGCCAGGGCCTGAGGGACCTCAAGCTGAAGCTCGCCGGCGCGGTGGCGCTCGGCGCGCCGTTCCTGCACCGTTCCGTGCGGATGGGGGAGACCGCGAGCGACGTGCTGCGCAACGTCACGGGCAGCATCACGACCGTGCTCGCCGAATGGCAACGCCGCATCGATCCGCTCGATCTCGATCGCGCCGCGGCTGCGATCAGCAAGGCAAGGCGGATCGATTGCCTCGGCACCGGCGCGACATCGCATTTCCTGGCGCAGGATCTGCAGGCGCGGCTGTTCCGCCTCGGCCTGAACGCCAATGCCTTTTCCGATGCGCATTTTCAGCTCGTCGCAGCGGCAACGCTGACCTCGGAGGATGTGCTGGTCGCGATCTCCTTCGTCGGCCGCATGCCGGCACTGCTGCGCGCCGTCGAGGTCGGCAAGGCCCGTGGTGCGACGATCATCGCGCTGGCCCAGGGCGGAACGCCGCTTGCGCAGCTTGCCGACGTCGCGCTGCCGCTGGATGTTCCGCACGACACCGCAATGCTGGTCGGGACGGATGCCTATGTGGTCCAGCTCATCGCCATCGAAGTGCTGATGATCCTTGTCGGCCTGCGTCAGGGCCCGCAGCTGATCGGCCGCATGAACGATGTTCAGCACGTCCTGCGCCATTACAGCGTCGACCGTGAAGACCCGTCGGTGCTGCATGCGGGCTGGCGCCAGATGCTGGACTCCGACCCGAACGCCGATCCAAAGGACTGATCGTGGGGGCCGGTGCGGCTCCGCACAGGCCAACCTCTTCGTGTCCGATCGCGCCACGATGGCGGGCAACGCGGGAGACCGGCCCGTCGCGGGACCTCGTTCTCTTCCTGTCGCCGTGCCCATCACCCGTTCAGACGCTGGGCGCGATGACGAAGCCCCGGCCCGGAGCCCCGACGAGCGAGCCATCAACCTCGCTCCGATCGATGTCCTGGACGCCGGCCCCAGGAGGCCCATCGAAGGCATCCGCGGCTAGCGTCTCGACGATGTCGGACGGCCCCGAGACCACGGCTTCCACCGTGCCATCGGCCCGGTTTCTCACCCAGCCCGCCACGCCCGCAGCGCGTGCGCGCGCACAGAACCACTGCCGATAGCCAACGCCCTGAACGCGGCCCGAGATGATCAGGTGAAGGTTCATGCCCTTCCCGTCCCTTGCGCACCCGCGATAACCGCACGCGCACCGCATCGCTCAACGGTCGCTCCCTCAGGCTGGCCCTCGCAGCCGGGCGAACGGACATCCCCATACTACCGGACACCCTTCGACGAAGCATCCCCGGCAATGCCGATGCGGGCGCGTGACCGACGGCTTGCGCGCCAATCAATCATATGATGATATGATCATACGATGGCGCGCCCCTCCAATTTCCATTCGCATCTGGTCGACCGCCTTGGCCGCATGATCGTCGGAGGCCAGATCGGCAACGACGGCGCATTGCCGCGGGAAGACGAGCTCGCCACCCAATTCGCCGTCAGCCGCACGGTGATCCGCGAAGCGACGAAGACCCTTCAGGCGCTCGGGCTGATCACGACGGGGCCCCGCGTAGGCTCGCGCATCCAGCCGATGTCATCGTGGCGGCTGCTCGACCCTCAGGTGATGGACTGGATCACCGATGCCGACATGGCGAGCGGGTTCGAGCGCGATCTTCTCGAGCTCCGCAGCATGATCGAACCTGCGGCAGCAGCCTTCGCCGCCGAGCGCGGCACTCCCGCTCAGATCGGGGCCGTCGCGGCGGCGCTGGAAGGGATGTCCGGCGCTCCGGGCAAAGCGGAACACGAGGCGGCCGATTTTCGCTTCCACGAGGCGATTCTGGAGGCGTCCGGGAACAGTCTGCTGCTTCAACTCAAGCCGATCCTGCACGCCGTGCTGAGGGCCTCGTTCCGGTTGTCGATGCACGACCACGAGCGGGCCCAGGCGTCCGTTGCGATCCACCGCCATGTCGCATCAGCGATCACTGCGCGCAGGCCCGAGCAGGCTCGCGAGAGCATGATCGCGCTTCTGAAAGTGGCCCAGGCCGATATCGACCTCGTCCCCGGACGGACGACCTCCGTCGCGGAAAGGAGCGAGGGAACAAGAAACTCACAGGAAACGCACCATGCTCGCAAAAGCCGAAAGATGGATCCTACGAGGGCTTGAGGCTGTCCTGGTCATCCTGCTTGCCGGGATGGTCGTGATGGTCTTCGGCAATGTCGTCCTGCGCTATGCCTTCAACTCCGGCCTCGACCTGTCCGAGGAGCTGTCGCGCTATTTCTTCGTCTGGCTGACCTATATCGGCGCCGTCGTGGTGATGCGCGAAAACGGTCATCTCGGCGTCGACACGCTGGTTGGTGCGCTTGGCCGCCAGGGCCGGCTGATCTGCATGATCATCAGCGACGCCTTCATCCTGGCCTGCTGCGTGATGCTGCTCGACGGAACCTGGAAGCAGCACGAGATCAACGCCACCGCGGTCGCGCCGGTCACCGGGCTGAGCATGGGCTATGTCTATGGTGTGCTGCACTTCGCCGGGATTGGCATCGGCTTCATCACGCTTGCCCGGCTCGTTCGCGCCCTGACGGGAAAACTCGGCGAATTCGAACTGGCCGAGTTTGCCGGCGACTACAGCGGCAACCCTTCACATGACCTGAAGGGCCACCTCGAATGACGATCACCATCTTCCTCCTCTCGCTCTGCGGGGCGATGGCGCTCGGCATGCCGATCGCGTTTGCGCTGATCGTCTGCGCGGTCGCGTTGATGCTCTGGCTCGGCGTCTTCGACACCCAGATCATCGCCCAGAACATGATCATCGGCGCGGATTCGTTCCAGCTCCTGGCGATCCCGTTCTTCCTGCTCGCCGGCGAGCTGATGAATGCCGGCGGCCTGTCCAAGCGCATCGTCAACTTCGCGCTCTCGCTGGTCGGCCATCTCCATGGCGGCCTGGGTTACGTCGCGATCTTCGCCTCCATCATCATGGCCTCGCTGTCAGGCTCTGCTGCGGCCGATACCGCTGCGCTCGCCTCGATCCTGCTGCCGATGATGCGCCAGGCCGGCTACGATACCGGTCGCTCGGCCGGCCTGATCGCATCCGGCGGCATCATCGCCCCGATCATCCCGCCTTCGATCGGCTTCATCGTCTTCGGCGTCGCCGCCAATCTCTCGATCACTAAGCTCTTTCTCGCGGGTGTCTTTCCCGGGCTGCTCATTGGACTGTCGCTGGTGATCGCCTGGTTCATCGTCTGCCGCCACGACAAGATCACGGTCCTGCCGCGGCGCAGCGGCGCCGAGCGCCTGAAGGCGACCTGGGATGGTTCGCTT
This sequence comes from Allobosea sp. 05T422_2, assembly GCF_056396265.1. Classification (NCBI taxonomy): domain Bacteria; kingdom Pseudomonadati; phylum Pseudomonadota; class Alphaproteobacteria; order Hyphomicrobiales; family Alloboseaceae; genus Allobosea; species Allobosea sp. 05T422_2. The sequence continues at coordinate 8,744 of NZ_JBFTLD010000005.1, forward strand.
GCCCTGCTGATGCCGCTCGCAATCCTCGGCGGCATCCGCTTCGGCATCGTCACGCCGACTGAGGCGGCCGTGGTCGCGACCGTCTACGCGCTCGTCGTCGGCATGTTCGTCTATCGCGAGCTCAAGCCGCGCGACCTCTACAAGGTGGCGTTGACCGCCGCCAAGACGACGAGCGCAGTCATGCTGCTGGTCGCCGCGGCCGTCGTCTCGGCCTGGCTCATCACCCAGGCGAATATCCCGGCCGAGCTGTCGAGCGTGCTCGAGCCCTTCATGGACAACAAGACGGTCCTGATGATCGTCATCATGCTGCTGGTCATGGTCGTCGGCACTGCGCTCGACTTCACGCCGACAGTGCTGATCCTGACACCGGTATTGATGCCGGTGATCAAGCAGGCGGGCATCGACCCGATCTATTTCGGCGTGCTCTTCATCATCAACAACGCCATCGGCCTGATCACGCCGCCGGTCGGCATCGTGCTCAACGTGGTCTGTGGCGTGGCCCGCATCCCGATGTCTCTTGTGATCCGCGGCGTCTGGCCATTCCTCGTCGCCCAGACCGTCGCGATGTTCCTGCTGATCCTGTTCCCGCAACTCGTGACCGTTCCGCTTGCCTGGCTGAGCGGCCGCTAATCCAAAAACCAAGGCAATCAGGGAGAAAGCCCATGCTGAGCTCACGTCTCGTCTCCATCCTCGCCGGCGTCGCGCTTGCGGCGCTTGCAGGGTCCGCCCAGGCGCAGATCAAGGAACGCAATATCCGCGTTTCCAACGGCATCAACGAGGACCACCCGGTCGGCAACGGCGTCGCCAAGATGCGCGCCTGCATGACTGAAAAGTCCGGCGGCAAGCTGAAGCTCCAGGKGTTCTGGGGCGGCGCGCTCGGCGGCGACCTGCAGGCGACGCAGGCGCTGCGTGCCGGCACGCAGGAGATGGTCATCACCTCCTCCTCGCCGCTGGTCGGCATCATGCCTGCGCTCGGCGTCTTCGACCTGCCCTTCCTCTTCACCAACGAGAAGGAAGCCGATGCAGTCCTCGACGGAGCCTTCGGCAAGTACATCTCCGACAAGCTGCCTGCCTTCGGCGTCGTCAATCTCTCCTACTGGGAAAACGGCTTCCGCAACTTGACCAACTCGAAGCGCGCCGTCTCCAAGGCTGAAGAGCTCACCGGCCTCAAGGTCCGCGTGATGCAGAACAACATCTTCCTCGACAGCTTCAAGAGCATGGGCGCCAATGCCACGCCGATGGCGTTCGGCGAGGTTTTCGCGGCGCTCGAGACGCACGCGATCGACGGCCAGGAGAACCCGCTCGTCACCATCGACACCTCGAAGCTCTACGAGGTGCAGAAGTACCTGACGATGACACGCCACGCCTATACCCCGTTCCTGGTGCTCTATTCCAAGAAGCTCTGGGACCAGCTCTCCAGCGAAGAACAGGCGATCCTGAACGAGTGCTCGACCGTCGGCCGCGATGAGGAGCGCCGCGTCTCGCGCACGCTCAACGACACGTCGATGGCGAACCTGAAGAAGCAGGGCATGCAGGTTTCGGACGTCTCGGCCGACGAATTGACCAAGATGCGCGAGGCCACCGCGGCCGTTTACCAGCGCCACGAGGCCTCGATCGGCAAGGAGACGATCGACCGCCTCAAGGCCGATCTCGCCAAGATCCGCGGCACCAACTGATCAGGAGAGCCCCGGAGCCGCACAACAGCTCCGGGGCTACCGCCATGCGCATCACCCGCATCGAACCCTTCATCCTGCATATCCCGGTGACGGGCGGCTCCATTGCCGACTCGACCCACCGCATCAGCCATTGGGGCGTCGTCGGCGCGAAGATCGTCACCGAGGACGGCCTCGAAGGCTACGGTTTCACCGGCACGCATGCCGACCTCGCCTCCGACCGGCTGATCACCTCCTGCATCCGCGACTGCTACGCCCCGTTGCTGATCGGCGAGGATGCTTCCGAGATCACCCGGCTCTGGCTGAAGCTCGCCCGCCACCCTGCCCTGCAATGGGTCGGACGCGCCGGTATCACGCAGCTCGCGCTTGCCGCGGTCGATGTCGCGCTCTGGGACCTCAAGGCGAAGGCGGCCGGGGTACCGCTCTGGCACCTGCTCGGCGGCGCGACCAAGCCGAAGCTCGAAGCCTACAACACCGATATCGGCTGGCTTTCGATCCCGCGGGAAGAGCTCGTCGAGGGCTGCCGCATGGCGGTCGAACGCGACGGCTTCCGGCGTCTCAAGGTCAAGGTCGGCCATGCCGACCCCGGGATCGACATCGCCCGACTGGAAGCCGTGCGCCATGCCATTGGTGACCATGTCTCCCTCGCCATTGACGGCAACGGCAAATGGGATCTGCCGACCTGCAAGCGCTTCTGCGCGCGGGCCGAGGCGCTCGACATTTTCTGGTTCGAGGAGCCGCTCTGGTATGACGATGTCGGCTCGCATGCCGCGCTGGCGAAGGCGACTTCGATACCGATTGCGCTCGGGGAACAGCTCTATTCGCTCGACGCCTTCCGCGCCTTCGTCGCGGCCGACGCCATCCACTACGTCCAGCCCGACGTGACCCGCCTCGGCGGCATCACCGAGTACATCCAGGTCGCGGAGCTTGCACTCGCCAGCCGCCTGCCGGTCGCGCCCCATGCTGGCGAGATGAGCCAGGTCCATGTCCATCTCGCCTATTGGCATCAGGCGACGCCGATCCTCGAATACATTCCCTGGATCAAGGATGCCTTCGTCGAGCCCGCCAATGTCGCCGATGGCTATTTCCTAAGACCCCAGCAGCCCGGCGCCGGCACGACGCCGACCGCTGGGGCCCTCACCCGCTACGCCAAGCCTCTCGCTTGAGAAACCTCATGAAAATCACTGCTGTTGAAACCATCCGCCTGACCGAGTTCGGCAACATCATCTGGGTGCGGCTCCACACCGATGCGGGCCTGGTCGGTCTCGGCGAGACCTTCATGGGCGCCGCCGCGGTCGAAGCCTATCTGCACGAGACCGTGGCGCCGAAGCTGCTCGGCAAGGACCCGCTCCAGATCGAGGCGCGCAATGCCAGCCTGAACAACTATCTCGGCTGGCGCGGCTCGGGCGTCGAGACGCGCGGCAACTCGGCCGTCGACATCGCGCTCTGGGACATCTACGGCAAGGCGATCGGCCAGCCGGTCAGCGTCGCGCTCGGCGGCAAGACGCGCGACACGATTCGCACCTACAACACCTGTGCCGGCTACAAATATATTCGCGATGCGCGCTCGCAGGCTGTCGCCAACTGGCATGTCGGCGAGCAAGGCGGCCCCTATGAGGATCTCGAAGGCTTCCTCTATCGCGCCGACGAACTCGCCCATTCCCTGCTCGAGCAGGGCATCACCGGCATGAAGATCTGGCCCTTCGATATCGCGGCAGAACGCTCGGCCGGCTGGGACATCACGCCTCAGGAACTGAACACCGCGCTGGAGCCGTTCCGCAAGATCCGCAAGGCGGTCGGCGACAAGATGGACATCATGGTCGAGTTCCACTCGCTCTGGAGCCTGCCCATGGCGAAGAAGCTGGCGGAGCGCCTGGCCGAATTCGACACCTACTGGCACGAGGACCCGTTCCGGCTCGACAATGTCCACGATCTCGGCGAGTACGCCCGCCACTCCAAGGCCTGGGTCTGCGCCTCGGAAACGCTGGCCTATACCCATTCCTTCCGAGATTATCTCGAGACCGGTGCCGCCGGGGTCGTCATGCTCGACCTGTCATGGTGTGGCGGTCTGTCGGAAGCCCGCAAGATCGCAGGCATGGCCGAGGCCTGGCACACGCCGGTCGCCCCGCATGACTGCACAGGCCCAGTCGTCTACGCGGCATCGTGCCATTTCTCGATGCATGCCCGGAACACGCTGATCCAGGAATCGGTCCGCGCCTTCTATACCGGCTGGTACACCGAGCTGGTCACCGACCTGCCCAAGGCCGAGAACGGGATGATCACCGTATCGGACGCGCCCGGCCTCGGCCTCGAGCTGCTCCCTGGGCTGGAGAAGCGCGCCGACGCTATCGTGCGCTTCAGCCGCCTCTCCGACCTCTGAACTTCGGTATCGGCGCCCGCCGTCGCATTTCCGACCCGGCCTCCGAGCGAAGCCGGGTCGCTGCAAGGATCTCGCGCCCTGCTCTGCTCCCCGCTCAGCTGAGCATGCGCGTGTCGCCGCAGACCGAGATTTCCTGACCGGAGATTGTCTTGGCGAAGGGGGACGCCAGGAAGACGATCTGCTTGGCGATGTCGTTCGGGTCGACGAACTGCTTGATCGAGACGCCCGCGAACAGGCGCTGGGTCATCTCCTCATGCGAGATGTTGAAGCTGCGCGCCTTGTTGGCGATCACGCTCTGGATACGGGCACCGTCGACCAGGCCGGGGCAGATCGCATTGGCCCTGATTCCGAACTCGCCGAGCTCCGCCGAGATCGCCTTGGTGAAGCCGATGACCCCCCATTTCGCCGCGCCATAGGGCGAGCGCAGCGGAAAGCCGTGCTTGCCGGCCTGGCTCGACAGATTGACGATGCTGGCATTGGCGGATTGCTTGAGATGCAGCACGGCGAGCCGGGTGCAGTTGTACTGACCGGTCAGATCGACTGCGACACAGGCATCCCAGTCCGCGGGATCGATTTCGTCGACGCGGCCGGTCGGCCCGGCGATACCGGCATTGTTGACGAGGCAGTCGAGCCCGCCGAGCGCCGCCAGCGCCTCATTGAACAGGTTGGCCACCGCGTCGCGGTCAGAGACGTCGCAGACCGATTGCGTGATCGCCGGATCGCTGGACGCCATCGCTGCCAGGGCCTCGCGATCGACGTCGCAGATATGGACCCTGGCGCCTTCCGCCGCAAAGGCGCGCGCCGTCGCCCGGCCAATGCCGTTGGCGCCCGCCGTAACCAGAACGCGCAATCCCTTGATCTGCAAATCCATTGTCGTCTCCCCCCGATGCCCGCGCCGTAGCGCCTCTCAGATTGCGGCGAACCTGACTATGGCGCCAGGCCGCCGGTGCTTTCGATGTGGGCGGCGGCTGCAGCGATATCGACTTCCAGCGCGGCCCTTGCAGCCTGCGGATCCCGGCGCCGCAAGGCATCGAGCAGGGCGGCATGGGAGACCACGGCGCTGCCACCGTCGAGGCGGCGCGGTTCGTGGCGCATATCGAGATTGAGGATGGGGCCGGCCTTCAGCCAGAGCCGCTCGATCATCTCGACCAAGGTCGGCATGCGCGCCGCCTCATAGAGCGTGAAATGCAGATTGCGGTTGGCTGCGACTGCGCCTGCGGCGTCTGGAGGATCGGCGCTTGCCGCCTGTCGGAATGCGGCTTCGTGCCGGGCGATCTCCTCGATCTCGGCTTCGTTCGCCGTCTTTGCTGCTTCTTCGGCCGCAAAGCCCTCGACGACCAGGCGCAGGCGCGTCAATTCGCGAAACTGTGCCAATCTCAGCAGCGGAACGCGTACGGCACGTCCGGGCAGCACCTCCAACGCGCCATCCGCAGCGAGCCGGCTGACCGCCTCGCGCACCGGCATCATCGAGACACCAAGAGCCTCCGCGACACGCCGCAACGAGAGCTTTTCGCCCGGAGCAAGCCGGCCGGCAACGAGCAGCGCCCGCAATTCCCCGGTGACCCTCTCCCCCAGGGTTTCGCGCGTCAGCGCCCCGACCTCGTCGAGCGCAGATGCATCGCGGCCAGCCGACACATCGCCGATCCCCTCGTCGGCAACCGGATTGGCGAAGGACTGGACAGGGGCAACCATGTCTGCCAACCTAACTGTGATCACAGATCACGACAAGTGGATATCAAGCCGCCAGCAGAGCAGACAGCAGGTCGACAATCTCCAGCGTACAGCGCGGAACCGTTCTGGGAGKAACGCAATGGCAGACCATCAGCAGTCGAAATTTCGTTTGTCACGACGTCAGGCCCTTGCCGGGCTCGGAGCCGGTGCCGCCACCGGATTGATTGCAAGTCCGTCGCTGATCCTGGCGCAGACGCCGGATGCCATCCGCTTCGGCCACCTGACCCCGCGCACCGGCTTCCTCGGTCCGCTCGGCGAGTACGGCGTCATGGCCGTCGACCTCGCCGTCGAGGAGATCAATGCTGMGGGCGGCATCAACGGCCGCAAGCTCGAGGCCCTGAAGGAGGATTCGGTCAATCCGCAGACCGCCTCGACCAAGGCCGAGCGCATGATCGAGCGTGACAAGGTCGCGTGCATTCTCGGCGAGATTTCCTCGGCCTCCTGCCTGACGATCTCGCAGGTCGCAGCGCGCAACAAGATCCTCTTCGTCAACACCGGCGGCAACTCCGATGCCCTGCGCGGCGAGAGCTGCAACCGCTACATGTTCCATGTCGAGCACCAGAACTCGATGTATGTGAAGAGCTGCGGCCGCTCGCTGATGGCGCAGGGGCTGGTCAAGGGCAAGAAGTGGTTCTCGCTGACCGCCGACTACGCCTTCGGCCATGACCTGCTCAAGGTCGCCAAGCGCTTCATGGAAGCCAATGGCGGCCAATTCGCCGCCGACAAGCTGGTGCCGACCGACGCAACCGATTTCTCGGCGCTCCTGATCGAAATCCGCGCCGCCAAGCCCGACATCGTGATCTCGAACCTTGCCGGCAACCAGATCACCAATTTCCTCAAGCAGTATTCCGAATTCGGCCTGACCTTCCCGGTCGCCGGGTTCGGCTTCGACACGGCGCTCGCCTGGGCTGCCGGCAAGGACAATTTTGGCGGCGTCTGGCCCTGCGTCTGGCACCACCTGATCGACACGCCGGCGAGCAAGACCTTCGTCTCCGCCTTCACCAAGAAATACGGCAAGCCGCCCGAGAACCAGGCCTGGGGCGATTACATGGCCGTGAAGATCATGGCCCAGTCGATGAACGAGCTGAAGAGCACCGACACGGCCAAGATCCTCGAGCACTGGGAAAAGGGCGCGAAATTCGACGTGATGAAGACGCGGGAAGGCTATTTCCGCGCCTCGGACCATCAGTTGATGAGCGAGATGTACACGATCACGGCGCTGCCGGCAGCGCAGGTCAAGAACCAGTGGGATCTCTTCACCTCCTMGCCGCCCGTGCCGGGACCGAACGAAAGCCTCGAAGTGATCGCGACGACGGGGGACGAGGCGGTCTGCAAGATGAGCTGAGGCGCTCCCCCTTGCCAGATCCGCGCCGTCATTCCGGATCGGCCGCGCCAGCGGCGCCGATCCGGAAGCCATCGTAGAGCCCAGCGCCCTGGGATGGCCCCGGCACTCCGCTTCGTTGCGGCCGGGATGAAGGCGCCTCCCGAACCTCTCGGGCGCGCCGCGCCCCTGCCCGGCCCTGTCGATCAAGCAAAGGCGTCCCCTTGCTTATTCTCTTCATCCAGCAGGTACTGAACGGACTGCTCGACGGCGTCTATTACCTTCTGATCGCGCTCGGCCTGTCGCTGATCTTCTCGCTCGGCGGCATCGTCAATCTCGCGCATGGCGCCTTCTATGCGATCGGCGCCTATCTCACGATCGTGCTCGCGCCCCATATCGGCTTCGGCGGCGCGATCATCGCGTCGCCGGTGCTGGTGGCGCTGATCGGCATCGTCGTCGAGCGCGGCCTGTTCCAGCGCTTCTACCGCTCGGACCCGATCCTCTCGCTGCTGCTGACCTTCGGGCTCGCGATGGTGGCGGAGCAATCCCTGCGCATGATCTTCGGCGCGCCACCGCTCTCGTTCTCGATCCCGCCTGCACTGCGCGGCCAGATCTTCCTCGGCGAGTTCATCTACTCGCGCTATCGCGCGCTTCTGCTCCTGATCGCAGCAGCTTGCGTACTCGGGCTCTGGTTCCTGCTCCAGCGCACGTCCTTTGGTCGCGTCGTCCGGGCCGGCGTGCAGAACCCCGACATGGTCGGTGCGCTCGGCATTTCGCTGCAGCCCTACATGATGGCTGTAGCCGGCATCGGCATTGGGCTTGCCGGCCTGGCCGGCGTCCTGCTCGCGCCGATCTACTCGATCCATCCCGCCATGGGGCAGGAGATCATCACCCCGGCCTTCGTCGTCGTCGTCATCGGCGGCCTCGGCTCCTTCTGGGGCGTGGTCGTGGCGGCGCTGATGGTCGGCGTGGTCAAGGGCATCACCATCGGCCTCGGCTTCACGCAATGGTCGACCGCGGTGATCTACCTGATGATGCTGCTCGTCCTGCTGTTCCGGCCGCGCGGCCTGTTCGGCGAACGCATCCAGCGCTTCGAGTGAGGGCGAAATGACAGCCTCTCAGCGCGACCGCGCGCCTCTCCTGATTGCCGCCATCGGCCTCGCCGCCCTGCCCTTCCTGATGCATTTCATTGGGCTCGGCACCACCTCGGCGACCGAGATCGTCGTCTTCGCCATTGCCTGCATGGCCCTGAACATTCTCGTCGGCACGACCGGACTCGTCTCCTTCGGCCATGGCGCCTGGTTCGGGCTCGCCGCCTATGCCGCGGGCTTGATCCAGCGCAACTGGCTGCCCGGCCAGTTCGCCCTGCCGATCCTGCTCGCGGTGCTCTTCGTGGGCGTGCTCGCCTTCGCGTTCGGCGCCCTGATCCTGCGCCGCAAGGGCGTGTATTTCTCGCTCCTGACCCTGGCGCTCGCCGCCATGACCTATTCGATCGCCTTCCGCTGGACCGCCGTGACCGGCGGGGAGGACGGCCTCGGCGGCATCAGGCGCCCGCTCTTCGCTGGCGTCGATTTCGATCAGGCGCTGCCGTTCTACATCCTCGTCGCGCTGATCGGCATGGCAGTGGTCTACGGGCTCTGGCGCTTCCAGCGCTCTCCGGTCGGCACCGTTCTGGTCGCGATCCGCGAGAACGAACAGCGCGCCCGGTTTCTCGGCTACCAGACGAACCGCTACAAGCTCGTCGCCTTCACCATCTCGGCGGCCCTGACCGGGCTTGCCGGCACGCTGCTGCTGTTCAACAACCGCATGACCTCGGCCGAGCCGATCTCGGTCGCCTTCTCCGGCGAATTGCTGGCGATGGTCGTGATCGGCGGCATGCGCTCCTTCCTGGGCCCGGCTCTCGGCGCGCTCTTCTTCGTGATCTTCCGCGACTATCTCTCCAGCCTCACGCCGAATTGGCTGTTCTGGTTCGGGCTGCTCTTCGTCGGCTTCATCGTCTTCTCACCCATGGGGCTCGTTGGCGTCGGCGAGCGCCTGCTGCGGCCCTTCCGCAAGCAGGCAGCCGAGGACGCGGCAATGTCGGCGCGCAAGGTCGGTGCGGTCACGCTCCCGGATTTCATGAAGCCGCAGAACTGGGTCGAGGGCGCAATCCTTACCGCGACCGGCCTCGCCAAGAGCTTTGGCGGCATCAAGGCGGTCGAGGGTGTCACTCTCGCGATACGCGACCGGTCGCTGCATGCGCTGATCGGCCCGAACGGTGCCGGCAAGACGACCGCCTTCAACCTGATCTCAGGCCAGTTTCGGCCGGATCATGGCGAGGTTCGCCTGCGCGAGCGCGAGATCACGGGGCTCTCGCCCGAAGCGATCACCCGCGCCGGCATCGGCCGCGCCTTCCAGATCACCAATCTGTTCCCGTCGCTTTCCGTCGCCGAGAATGTCCGTCTCGCCGTGCAGGCGCGCGCTCCGGAGCGCTTCGGCTTCTGGCGGGCGGCGGAGTCGCTGGGACAGGTTTCGGACGAGACGCGGCAGGTCATCGAGACCATGGGCCTGCGCGGCATCGAGAGCGCCGAGGCCGGCTCGCTCAGCTATGGCGGCCAGCGTCTGCTCGACATGAGTCTCGCCCTTGCCACCAAGCCGCGTGTCCTGCTCCTGGACGAACCACTCGCCGGTCTCGCAGCAGCCGAGCGCGAACGCGTCGGCAACCTGATCAAGTCGATCTCGGCCGACCTGCCGGTGCTGCTGGTCGAGCACGATATCGACCGCGTCTTCCAGATCGCGGACCATGTCACGGTGATGAACGAGGGCAGCGTGCTGGTCGACGGCACGGTCGAGGATGCACGCTCCTCCCCGCAGGTTCAGGCGGTCTATATCGGCTCGGGCGCGCATGCGCTGGCCGAGAAGCCACGCCCCAGTGCGGCAGGGGAGACGGTTCTGCTCGGGCTTTCCGGCGTGGACACCTATTACGGCAAGAGCCACATTCTCCGCGACGTCAGCTTCGACGTCCACGTGAACGAGATCGTGGCGCTGCTCGGCCGCAACGGCGCCGGCAAATCGACCTTGCTGAAGACGATCACCGGCATTGCACCGCCCGCCACGGGAACGATCAATCTTGCCGGTGCCGACATCGCACGCCTGCCGCCGGCCGCGATCGCGCGCGCCGGCCTCGCCTATGTGCCGCAGGGGCGCGGTCTCTTCGCCGGCATGAGCGTCAAGGACAATATGGAGCTCGGCCGCCTCAAGCGCCTGACCGGCAACGGCACGCGCTGGGAGGACGACAAGATCTTCGCCTTCTTCCCACGCATCAAGCAGCGCTGGCATTCCCCGGCCGACTACCTCTCCGGTGGCGAGCAGCAGATGGTGGCCGTGGCGCGGGCGCTCTCCGGTGACACACGTGTCTTGCTGCTGGACGAGCCCTTCGAGGGCCTCGCCCCGGCTGTGGTCGAGGAACTTTTCGAGGCCTTCGACAAGCTGAGACAGGAGATCGCGATCGTGATCGTGGACCACCATCTCGACCTTGCGCTGGCACTTTCGGACCGCACGGTCGTGCTTGAGCGCGGCCAGGTCACTCATGTCGGCCCGTCGAAGGCTCTCAGCCAGGACCTGGCGCTACGCCGGCAGGTGCTCTGGCTGTGAGCGCCCTGCCTCAACCCTATCCCGACCTTCGTCGCTTCCCGCAGGATCAACACGCATGACCAAGATCGCGATCATAGGCTCCGGACTGATCGGCCGTGCCTGGGCCACCATCTTCGCCAGCCATGGTTTCGACGTCGCACTGCATGATGTCGCGCCCGGAGCGGCCGAGGCCGCCCGCACCCATATCGGCAGCAATCTTGAGGAACTCGCCGGCCACGGCCTCGTCGAGGACCCAAGGGGCTCGCTCGCGCGTATCCGCGTCGCCTCGGGCCTGGCGGATGCCTTGAACCGCGCCGACCTCGTGCAGGAGAACGGGCCGGAGGCCGTGGAAACCAAGCGCGCCCTCTTCGCCGAGATGGACAGGCTTGCCGCGCCGGAGACGATTCTCGCCTCCTCGACCTCGTTCATCATGGCCTCGGTGTTCAGCGAGACGCTCCCGGGGCGGGCCCGCTGTGTCGTCGCCCATCCCGTCAATCCTCCGCATCTCGTACCCATCGTCGAACTTGCACCGGCGCCCTGGACGGATCCGGCCGTCCTCGCCCGGGCCAAGGCGATCTATGAACAGGCCGGGCAGGTTCCGATCGTGCTGCGCAAGGAGAAGCCGGGCTTCGTCCTCAACCGCCTGCAGGCCGTGCTGCTGGCGGAAGCCTTTCGCCTCGTCGGCGAGGGCGTCGCGAGTGCGGAAGACGTCGACAAGACGATCCGCGACGGGCTCGGCCTGCGCTGGTCCTTCATGGGGCCGTTCGAGACGATCGAGCTCAACGCGCCCGGCGGTATTCCCGATTACTGCGCCCGTTACGGCGCCTCCATCGCGACCATGGCGGCACAAGCCGTTGGCGGCGACCCGTTTGGCGCGGAAACCGTCGCCACGGTCATGAGCGAATGGCCCGGAACGCAATCGGCCGAGCGGGTGAAGCGCCTGAGCGACTGGCGCGACACGCGGCTGGCCGCACTGCAGGCCCATAAGCGCGCGGCCGCGCGCAAACCCGTCTGAAATCCTTCATCCTGACCGCTGATGGGAGCCGCCGTGGCCAAGAACCGCAAAGTCATGATCACCTGCGCCGTGACCGGTGCGATCCACACCCCCTCGATGTCGCCTTACCTGCCGGTGACCGCCGATGAAATCATCGACGCTGCGGTCGGCGCCGCCGAAGCGGGAGCGGCGCTCGTGCATGTCCATGCTCGCGATCCCGTCACCGGCAAGCCGGACCAGTCCCCCGAGGCCTTCGAGCCCTTCCTGAAAGTGATCAAGCAGCGCAGCGATTGCGTCATCAACATCACCACGGGCGGTGCGCCGACCATGGGTATCGAGGAGCGTCTGCGACCCTGCGCCCATTTCAAGCCCGAAGTCGCCTCGCTCAACATGGGCTCGATGAATTTCGGTCTGTATCCGATGCTGAGCCGCTTCAAGGCGTTCAAGCATGATTGGGAGCAGCCCTATCTCGAAGGCTCGAAGGACCGCATCTTCAAGAACACGTTCCAGGACATCGAGAACATCCTGACGACCTGCGCCGAGAACGGCACGCGCTTCGAGATCGAGTGCTACGATATCGGACATCTCTACACGCTGGCGCATTTCGTCGATCGCGGGCTGGTGAAGCCGCCCTTCTTCGTCCAGTCGGTCTTCGGCCTGCTCGGCGGCATCGGGCCGCACCCGGAAGATGTCGCGCATATGAAGCGCACGGCCGATCGGCTCTTCGGCGACCAGTACCATTGGTCGGTGCTTGGCGCCGGGCGTCACCAGCTTCCGATCGCCGCAATGGCTGTCGCGATGGGTGGCAACCTGCGCGTCGGTCTGGAGGATTCGCTTTGGATCGGGCCGGGACAGTTGGCAAAATCCAATGCCGAACAGGTCCGGGCGGCGCGGAAGATCATCGAAGGTCTCGGACTGGAGCTGGCGACTCCGGACGATGCGCGCGAACTGCTGCAGCTCAAGGGGGCAGACAAGGTCGCCTTTTGAACGGCGCCGCTACTAAAGCATCGGCCCGAAAAGTGGATTGCGGTTTTCGGGAAAGCCGATGCAAGGACAAAGGGTTAGATCATCGGACTGGATACGATATCCGGTMCGTTGATCTAACTCCGCCTCGAAATCGCGGCCGACCTACTGCCGGTCATCATGACGTTGCGGAACGCCTCGATCTGCGCGGCGGAAGATGCATCGTCCCTCGCGCCCCCGACGATTCGGTTCAACGGCAGCGTTTGCTGGAATGCATGATTGAGGCGACCGCCGCGGCGCAGAGGCCGAGCAGACATGCCGAGACAAGCAGGGTCGGCATGATGCCGGCCCTGTCGAACCCTGCCGCATAGATCAGCGGCATGGCCGACTGCCCGAGCATGGCCGCCATCGAGTGCAACGCCATCATCGCGCCCTGCGTATGCGGGGTCAGCGTCGCCAGATAGGTCTGAAGTGGAATGGCTGCACTGCGATAGTGCGAAGCCGAATGCCAGCAATGCGCCGAACTGCAAAGGCCAGGGAAGATGGGCACTCAGACTTGCCATGGCGAGCGCCATGACCAGACCGCCGGCCAGGGTGAAATGGACTGGCGTTATCCAGCGCAGGGTGCGGCGCAGGCTGACCCCATAGGCAATGCTGCCGATCATGAAGCCGGAGAGCACGATGCCGACGGTGGACGCACTGGCTCCGACGAGAAAGGCAATGTGCGGGAACAAGCCCTGTGTCAGTCCGGTCAGGGCAAGCTGCAGCCCAAGATCGCGGCGGGCGCTCGCCAGCCCGAGAATCCTGCGATAGGCAGAGAACGCCGAGCCGAACCCGGCGCGCGATGACGAGACTTCGCGGGTATCGCGCAGCGCCGCCGTGACGATAGCGAAACAGCTCAGGCCGATCAGGCCGGCCACGAGCAGGCTGCCGCGCCAGCCGAGCGCATCGGCAATGAAGYCGGACCCGACGGCCCCGGCCAGCGACCCTGTGACCGAGACCGCACTGGCCTTGCCGAAAGCCTCCTGATGCCCCTCAGGCGCGATCCGCTCCGCGAGGATGGCAAAGCACAGCGGGAATGTGCCGGCCGTGAAGAAGCCGACGACGAGCCGGGTGGCGAGCAGCAGCTCGAAACTGGAGGCAAGGCTGCCGAGCAATGTGCCAAGCGCGCTCACCCCGAGGCAGACGCGCATCACCCGCAATTTGCCGAGTTGGTCGCCGAGAGCACCGGCAATCGGCTGTGCCAGGGCATAGGCGAGCGCAAACGCCGTCGCCATGGCCACAACCTGGCTGCGAGGCACCGCAAAATCCCGGCTGAGCATGGGCAGCACCGGGTCGAACAGGAACACACCAAGCGAAGAGCCGAAGCAGGCGAGGCCGAGAATACGCAGCAATGCATGCTGTTGGTCGGGCGGTGGCTTCTGGCATGGGGCCTGTCCCCCTGGCGTGCCGACGGGCAGATTGGTCATCGGCTTGCGCAGACCCCTTTCATCGTCATCGGCTGCCCAAGTTGGCGATAGACCGTCCCGGGCACCGCGAGTAGCAGCACGGGGGCTATGTGATTTGACCCCGCGCCGACCGAACAAGATGCTCGATATCGCCCAATTCCGAGCAGATCAGCCGTTCTGGCCGCTCTTTCGGCAGCATCATTCAGGGAGGGACGTGGCTTAGAAGAGCGGGGTGATGTCTGCTTGGGTTATCGGTGCATCCATCGCGACATCGCTCTCAATGCAAGAGAGCCGGCGACACTGTCATCACACGCGACCGTCTCGGAGGATCGAGCGACGCCCGAAGGCCGGAGGATCCTGGATCTGTGTGGTTCGGAGTTTGAGTCCGGGGTAGCGGCAGCTCCTGCCGATCAGATGTGGTGTGCCGAGAAGCGTGGGAGTTCTTGGCGCTTCTCGGCGTCTGCATCCTGGCCCCAAGGCCAGCTGGACATACGTCACTACGCGGCGTCATCCCTGCGCGGCGACCGCCCGCACTGGTCCGGGGCGCGCCCCGGATTGCCCGGTCAGCGGCGGCAGACTTGCACGCGGCGGACGACCCAGCGGCCACGATGGTCGCGCACGCGACGGTTTTCCCACCAGCAGCGGCCATGGCGTGGCGCGACATGCCGCGGGGGCGAACGGTGCCATTGTGCGAGTTCGACGCCGGGATTGGTGGCAACGCTACCAGCCGATGATACCGGGGCAGCAAAGGCAGTGCCCGAACACAGTGCTCCGATAACCATCCCAGCAGCGAGCGCTGCTCCGCGAATATCAACCAATTGATCCTCCTTGGCCTCAAGCCAAATGTTGACCCGGCGCATCACCACGCCAGGCAATCGATCGGCCGCTGTCACGGCCGATCGTTCCTGCTCCGCCCGCTTTGACCGCGAGCTCGGCGAAAACTCTCGGCAGTCGGACAGAATTCAGAAGCGCCAGATGAGCGGAACGATGAAGACGGCCACCACGAAGAACCAGATCAGCAGCGGCAGGCCGAGCTTCCAGTAATCGCTGAAGGCATAGCCGCCTGGCCCCATCACCATCAGATTGGTCGGCGTCGCGATCGGGGTGAGGAAAGCTCCGGCGGCGGCAACGGCCGTGCTCATCAAGACCGGCCGCGGCGAAATCCCCATGCTGGCGGCAGCGGCCACCCCGATCGGGATGACGATCAGCGCGGTCGCGGTATTGCTGATCAACTGCCCCATGACGGCAGTCAGCACGAACAGACCCGCAAGCAAGGCGACTGGGCCGGCATCGCCAACCATGTAGACGAGCCGCTCGGCCATCAGCTTCGCCGCACCGGTTTCCACCATCGCGGTCGAGAGCGGCATCATCGCGCCGACGAGGATCACGGTGGTCCAGCCGATCGCGCGGTAGGACTGCTCGACATTCATGATGCCCGACAGGATGATCGCGCCTGCAGCCAGCAAACCTGCGACGGCGGGCGGGACGACGCCTGTGGCAAGCAGCAGAACCATCGCGACGAKAATGATGACGGCCTGCTTCGCGCCGGGGCCCATCGGCACGGCTTGACGGCGCACCAGTTCGGGCGAGCTCACGACGAGGACATCGGGATCGTCGAGATGGACGTCGAGCGCCTTCCAGGTGCCCTGCAGCAGCATGGTATCGCCGGCTTGCAGCACGATGCCACCGGAATCCTTGGTTGCATTCGCGGCGGCGAGTTCCGCCCCCGCGCGCTGCACGGCCAGAACGATCAGATCGCCACTGTCGGTGACCATCCCCGGGAAAACGGTCTGGCCGATCAGGCCGGAGCGCGGCGGGATCACGACTTCGGCCAGACCGGAGCGCTGGTTGAACAGCGTCTCCGCGCCCTGCCCCTGCTTTGCCTCCTCACGGAAGGCGAGATGCATCTCCGCCGCCAGTGTCGCGGCCGCGTCAGCCTCACCGCGAACCAAAAGATGATCGCCATCGGCAATGACCGAGCGACGGATGGGGCTTGCGGTTTCGCCCTCCTGAATGGCGACCAGCTGCAGCCCCGGATAGGCCGACAGGTCGATGCTGGCGGGCGCAGCGCCGAGATAAGGCGAACTGGCACGCACGCGCATCTGATAGATGCCGCTGGCAAGGCCGTATTGCTCGACCAGCGTCTTGGCATGCCGGCTGAAATCGGCGGGCATGGTCGCGCCATTGCGCTCAGGCAGCAGGCGCTGGCCGAAGAGGATGATGATCGCCATCGTGCCCGCCAGCAGCGGCACGCCGACCAGCGCGAATTCGAAGAAACCGAAGCTACCCATCCCTGCATCGCTACTGGCCTCGGAGACCAGCACGTTCACGGGAGTTCCCGTCAGCGCCAGCATCGAACCCGCATGCGCGGCGAAGACCAGCGGCATCAGCAGTTGCGAAGAATTGCGGTTGAGCCGAACCGCGATGACGACAACAACCGGCAGCAATGCAGCGACGGCGCCGTTGAGGCTGATCACCGCGGTCAGCAGCGAAACGAGAATCATGGTGAGAATCAGAAGGCGGGTTCGACTTTCCTCGCCCGCTCCCTTGATCAGGAGTTGGCCTGCCCAGGCGGTGACGCCGGTGACCTCGAGCCCGGAGCTGACGACGAAGAGCGAGGCGATGAAGATGACGGCGGGGTCGCCGAAACCGCCCAGAGCCTGGGGCAGGGTCAGGACCCCGGTCGCCCAAAGGGCAAGCGCTACTCCCATCGCGACCAGAACGACGGGAATCTTGTTCCAGATGAACAAGACCACGGCAACGGCGATGATGGTGCCGGTATAGGCTATCGGGCTCAATCGCTCAGCTCCCTATTGGGCCCTGCCAGGCCGCAGAAATGCGTAGGGCGCAGCATGCCGGCGCAGTCTACGCCCCGGCACACCGCACCCAGCCAAGGCCTCAGTCTTCCAGGGTCGCCATCAGGATACCAATGCGGCAACCCTTTTCGTACTCGGTGAGATTCACATACTCCTTGATGGTATGGATCTCGGCCTGCCCGGCGCCGATGGTGATGGTCGGAACCCCGTGCTTGTCAAACCAGTTGGCGTCGAGACCACCATTGGAGAACAGATAGGTCGGCTCGATGCCCAGCAGCTTGAGCGCCTTGGTGGCACGCTTCACCACCGGAGCATCCTGGCCCAGTTCGAAGGGGGGGTAAGCCGGCTTCTGGCTGAACTTCACCTCCGCGGTGTTGCCCTCGTGATCCTTCACCTCGCCCTGCGCCTTGGCGAAGGCCTCCTTGTAGCCGTTCGCGATCTTGGTCGCGAAGGCAGCCTCCGGGCTGCGCGCCTCGCCGCGGATATAGACGTAGTCGGTGACGACATTGGTCGCATCGCCGGCCGCGACCGTGCCGCCCTTGCCGCCGAAAATGCCGACATTGCTGGTGCCGTGGCCGTCGGATTTGACGACCTTGCCGAACCAGCCGGCACGCTGTGCCTCGGCGATCGCGATGGCGCCGACCAGCGTCGCCGAAATGCCCTTTTCCGGCGCGACGCCGGCATGGGATGCCTTGCCCTTGATCTCGACTTCCCAGTTCTCCTGGCCGACTGCACCGACGAGCAGCTCCGAGGCGAGCTGGCCATCGACATTGATGCACATCGCAGCCCCGCCGAGATCGGCCGGGTTGAGTTCACGGGCACCATGCAGCCCGCTCTCCTCGCGGACGGTGAAGAGCAGGGTGATCGGCGGATGCGGCAGCTTGTGCTTGATCAGCGTCTCGGCGAGCACGACCAGGAGCGCGACGCCGGTGCGGGCATCGCCGCCGAGCGCGGTCGTCCCGTCGGAGACGATGCGGTCGCCCTCACGCCGAGGTTTGGCGCCGGCGCAAAGCGGCACGGTGTCGAGATGGGTGGAGAACAGCAGGCGTGGCCCCGGCCGCGTGCCCGGCAGATCGACGAAGAGATTGCCGGTCTCCGTCGGCACCGGGATGCGCTTGTTGGCATCGTCGAAGCGGATCGCGGATGCCGGCACCCCGACCTTCTTCAGCGCCTCGCTGACCGCAGCCCCGATCTTGGCTTCCTGACCGGTCACGCCTTCGACCGAGAGGAAATTCATCAGGTGGTCGATGGCACTTGCGACGTCGAGGGGGATTGAGGGGCTGCTCATGATGTCCATCCGATCAGGTCAGGGTTATTTCGTTTCGGGCTGCGCGACCGGCCGTCACAAGCCCCAGGGCAGGCCGAGCATCTTCCAGACCGCGAAGAGCGCCGTCCACAACACGAACATCCAGACGACATAGGGCAGCATCAGGGAGACGATCGTGCCGACACCTGCGGTCTTGTCGTATTTCTGGGCGAAGCCCACGACGAGGGCGAAATAGGCGTTGAGCGGTGTGATCGCGTTCATCGGGGAATCGCCGACGCGATAGGCGGCCAGCACCGCTTCCGGCTCGACGCCGAGCTTCATCAGCAGCGGCACGAAGACGGGCGCGAAGATCGCCCATTTTGCAATCGCGCCGGTCAGCAGCAGGTCGATGATCGCGACCACGACGATGAAGCCGAGCAGCAGCGGCAGCGCGCCGATATTGGCCGACTGCAGGACGCCCGACAGGCTGAGCGCCATGACGGTGCCCATGTTGGTATAGGTGAAATAGGCGACGAACTGGCTCAGCACGAAGAACAGGAAGATCGTGCCGCCGAGATTCTTGATCGACTTCTCGATCGCCGCGATCACCTCCGGCAACGTCCGCAAGGTCCCGGCTCCGATGCCATAGGCCCAGCCCGTGGTGAGGAACATCAGCATGATCAGTGCGATCAGCCCGTTCATGAAGGGCGAGTTGCCGATCAGCTCGCCGGTTGTCGGATTGCGCAGCGGCGCCCCCGGCGGCAGTGTCAACAGACAGAACACCGCAACCAGCGCGAGCAGGCMGAGCCCCGCGAAGCGCAGTCCACGCGTTTCCTGATCGGACAACGAAGCGCCCTGCTCCGTCGTGGTGCCTTCGGCCGCCAGCTTCGGATCGTAGACGCCAAGGCGCGGTGCGATCATCCGGTCGGTGATGAAGGCGATGACGACGGTGAGGAACAGCACCGAGGCGATCGAGAACCAGACATTGGAAGCCAGGCCGATCGAGCGGTTCGGATCAACGAGATGGGCGGCGTCATTGGTGAA
The DNA here is from genome assembly GCF_056396265.1 of Allobosea sp. 05T422_2. NCBI lineage: Bacteria > Pseudomonadati > Pseudomonadota > Alphaproteobacteria > Hyphomicrobiales > Alloboseaceae > Allobosea > Allobosea sp. 05T422_2. Next base: position 27,972 of record NZ_JBFTLD010000005.1, read on the forward strand.
CTCGACGAGAACGGCGTCGAGCGGCTTGATCAGCATATTGACCGTGAAGGCTCCGGCCACGGCAGCAAAGCCGAGCGCGAGGCCGGCGAGCGGATGACGCCCAACGGCGAGATAGGCAATGCCGGCGAGCGGGATCAGGACCAGATAGCCCGCATCCGCGGCAATGCTGGCGAGGATGCCGACGAAGGCCAGGATATAGGTCAGCGCCCAACCCGGCGACACGATGACGAGCTTCCGGATCAGCGCCGTCACCAGGCCGGATTCCTCGGCCACGCCGGCCCCGATCATCGCGACGATCATCAGCCCCACGGCGGTGAAGCTCATGAAGTTCGGAATCAGCGACGAATAGATGAAGCGAATGCCTTCGACGTTGAGCAGGCTGCGTATCGCCGTGCTCGCCATCTCGACCTTATGGGTGTCGGGATTGATGCGCTCGAAGGTGACCGCCGCGCCGAACAGGCTGAGCACGGCCGACAGCACCATGACGATGGCGATGAGGATGAGGAAGATGACGACGGGATGGGGAACCATGTTCCCCACTTTCTCGACCGTATCGAGAAATCTCTGCATCGTTGTCTTTGACGCGACGTTCCCGGTAGACATGTCTTGCCCTCCCCTAAGCCTTGGACTTCGGCCCCACGGGGGGTCGCGATGAGCAGGTGTGCCGCCGGAATCGTTGCCGAGGCGGTCATACCGGCAACTTAATTCCCTGCGCGCCGAGGGCATCGGCACAGAATCCCAAAGCTTGGACCGCCTGTCCCAAAGTTGACGGCAAGCTTGCTGCCTCCGGATGGGTTCTTTATCCTGACACAGCCGCTCGAGATCCTCCGATCTCCTATTTGCAGATTGGGGACGTCGACGTGACACCGACGCACGGTAAGGCATGCAAGAGCAATTCGGTAAGCCCGTTACTGCGTGCAATGCTTGGCGCGCGCCCGAATCCTGGGGCTCTTTGACCATGGGCCGCCGCCTCGACACCTTGGGGATGAGCCTGGCGGGACTTGCCGTCGCGTTCGGCCTCAGTGCTTGCGCTTCGGCGCCACGCGGATTGCTTCAACCTGTCGAGCCCGTTGCCGGTACCGACCGTGTGAACATGCTTGCCGCGACGACGCGCGCTCCCTCGGCGGAAGCGGGTGTTCTGTTCAGCGGCGAGCGCGGAGATACGGTCTCGTTCAGCAATATCGTCGTCTCGATCCCCAAGGATCGGGAGGTCGGTACCATCCAGCTGCCGCGCACGGCTCCCGGCAATGCGGCAACGGATTTTGTCGTCACCTCGACCGCGCCGGTCGCCAAGACGGACCTCGTCAAATGGTTCAAGTCGACGGGCGGGCGCAAGCGCCGGGTCTTCGTCTTCGTCCACGGCTTCAACACGCCGTTCGACCGCGCCGTCTTTCGTTTCGCGCAGTTGACCCATGACGCCGATGCCGATGCGTCCCCGGTCCTGTTCTCGTGGCCGTCGCGCGGCCATCTGCTCGACTACAGCCGGGATTTCGACAATGCATCGTATTCCCGCTCGGATCTCGCTTATCTGCTGAAGGCGGCTGCAAGTAGCCCCTCTGTCGGCGAAATCGTCATCCTCGCCCATTCCATGGGGAGCTGGCCTGCCGTCGAGGCCGTCAGGCAGATCGCTCTCGAGCAGGGCGGCGTCCCCCGGAAGATCAACAATCTCATTCTGGCCTCGCCCGATCTCGATGTCGGCGTGTTTCGCCGGCAAGTCGAGGACATGGGCTCCCAGCGTCCGCAGATCACGCTTTTCGTCTCGCAGAACGACAGGGCGCTGCAGCTCTCCCGCTTCATTTCCCGCGGAGCGACGCGCCTCGGCGGCATCGACCTGACGCGCGACGAGTACCAGCAGCAGCTGGCGGGGTTGTCAGGCATCACGGTGCTGGATCTCAGCGCCATCAATGCCGGCGACCGCATCAATCACGACCTCTTTGCCGCCAGCCCCGATGCGGTCCGCCTCATTGGAGGCCGGCTGCTCCAAGGCCAGGTCATCACCGATTCCGACGTTTCCACTCCGCTGATGGCTGCGGATGCGCTCGGTTCGGCCGCCAGCCTGATCGTTACCGCGCCGATTCGCGTCTTCGACGCAGCGTCCCCGCGCCAGTAGCGAGCCAAGTGCCGCAAGAGGACCACCTGCTTCCTCCTGATAACGACAATTCTCGGCGGTTTATTGCTTGCCATTGCTAGCTCCGAGCGTCACAGTTTCTTCACGGAACTGAGAAACATTGACCTCCCGTTGGTACGCGGGGCCAAGATTAACGTAACGCTATCGCGAGGAGAATGCCGTGTCGGCTCTCTCTAGTACCAATTCAGGGATCCCGGGCGGAGCGGTCTTCGTTCAGAACTTCTCGACCAAGGGACTGCCCGCGGAGGATCAGTTCGACGCGTGGCGTTCTCTGCTCTCCGAGACGATCGATCTCTTGCCTACGCCGAACGCGTCCGAGCCATTCGACGCCGAGTTCTCCTCGTGGAGCTTCGGCGACGTCGTTCTGACCAGGACGCTCTACGCCGACGCCCCCGCTCGCCATTGGCGGCACAGGCCGCGGTCCTTCATGGATCATTGGTGCGTCGTGCTCGCGCATTCCTGTTCGCCTGAGTGCAACCTGCTTTCCCTGAGCCCCCCCGAGCGGCAAGGCAATCTCAGCTTCCGCTCGCTCGCCATGCCGTTCGAAGGCCAGGCCGAGGACACGGAAGTCCTGACGCTGTTCCTGCCTCGTAACTTTTGCCAGGAGGAACTCGTCGATTTCGAGCGGGCGCACGATCTGGAAATCAATCCCGAACTCGGGGCGCTGCTCACGGGCTATATGGAGAACCTCGCCCGACAACTGCCGCATATCTCGGTGGAGCATGCGCAGGGCCTCGCCACCGCGACGCGTTCGCTGGTCGCGGCCTGCATCGCGCCGCGGGTCGAACGTTCCGAGGCTGCGGAGGTGCCGCTGACCTCCCTTCTGATCGATCGTGCCCGGCGCGTCGTCCGGCAGAACATGGCCTCCCCCGAGTTTGGTCCCGAGCGGCTGGCGCGCCTCATGGCGATGTCCCGCTCCAAGCTCTACCGGCTGTTCGAGAGCACGGGTGGCGTGGCTCATTTCATCAATCGCGAAAGGCTTCGCGAGGCGCATCGCCGACTCGCATCGACTCGCGATGCCCTGTCGATCCACGTCATCGGCAATGAAGTGGGCTTTATCGATCATTCGACCTTCAGCCGGGCGTTCCGACGTGAGTTCGGCTACAGCCCCACCGAGGCGCGCGAACGGCACCTGACCAAATTCTCCTCGCTCCCATCTGGACTTGCCCAGCAGGATGCGGCGCTGGACGATGCAGCGGGAGGGAGCGGAGATGAACGCGCCGCACACAGCCTTGCCGACTAGCCGAAGAGCATGAGGTTCTCGGCATGAAGGGGGCGACGGGGCGCCTCTCCTTTCTCTACGCGGCCCTTTTCTTCGAGCTCGGCGTCAATCTGCCGTTCTTTCCGCTCTGGCTGCGCGCGCAATCGCTTGGTGACGATGCGATCGGCATCGTGCTTGCCGCACCGCTGCTGACCCGCATCATCGCAAATCCGGTCGTTGGCGTCCTCGCGGACCGGAGCGTGCGCATGACCATTGCGCTGGTTGCCTGCTCGGTGGCTGTCGTCATCGGCACAGGTTTTCTCGCCTTTGCCGCGGGCTTCCTGCCAATCCTGCTGCTGGTGATTGCGATCGCGCTCGCCCAGGGTCCACTGATCGCCCTCACCGATGCCGTAACCCTGCGCAGCCTYGAGGGCTTGCGCTCGGCAGAGCTGCGCTACGGGCGGATTCGCCTGTGGGGCTCGGCGGGCTTTGCGCTCGCCAACCTCTCGGCGGGCTGGATGCTCGACTGGCTGCCGATCTCGTCCATCATCGGAATGTTGCTGCTGTCGGCGCTTGCGACCGCGCTTGCCACGGTCGCCGCCGCAACCATTCGCCTGCCGGAGAGATCAGCCGCTCCCCACGAGAGGGCCGGGTTGGTGGAGAGGCCGCATCTGCTGATCCTGACGATTGCCGGGGCGGCACTCGTCCAGGCGAGCCACGCTGCCGTCTACGGGTTCAGCACGTTGCACTGGCAAAGCCTCGGCATTTCCGGKGGTACCATGGGAAGCCTCTGGGCGGCKGGCATCGCGTCGGAGATCACATTCTTCAGCCTGCTCGGATACGTCATCCGCGGCTCGGCCGGAGCAGGCGTCCTGCTCGCCGCCAGCGGCGCTGTCGCCACATTGCGCTGGGCCGGCATGGCTCTCGACCCGGATATAGCCTTCGTCGTCCTGCTGCAGCTGACGCATGGCCTGACCTTCGGCGCGACGCATCTGGGCAGCATCTTTCTGCTCGCGAAGTTCGCGCCGCGCAGCATGCTGGCCCAGGCTCAGGCCTGGCTTGCCGCCGGATGGGCCGGGGTGATGGCGGCTCTGACGACCCTTGCCGGCTATCTCTACGGCTCGTGGGGGGAGCATGTTTATGGCCTGATGGCGATCGCTTCCGGCATCGGCTTCCTCTTGCTGATCCCTGTCGCAGCCAGCCTGAGACGGGAGGATACGGCTCCGCAGCAAGGACCTCCGGACGCCGAGTACCCTGTCCCAAAATTGGGATGACCAGCGCAGAGTTGGGATTCTGAGCTAATCCGCGCTTCCCGGACTGTTGGTAGCGTCCGTCCCTGCCGCCCGAAGAGATTGGCGACGGACACTTGTCTTGCGCCMGAGGTTCCACGGCCTCTGCCTCGCGGTTGCCAGAGGAAGAACATGATGCTTTTGAACGGCTTGCGAGAGAACCCGTTCCCCGCGAATGGCAGGATCGTTGCAAGAACTCCGCCGTGTGCGAGGGCGGCGCTGCGAGGGCCGAAGGCATGAGCGTGCGTCGCGGCCCTGGTCCCTCCCGGTCTCTGCATGCAGCCGCGCTGACCGTCATTGCACTCGCCTCCGCAGCCTGCCAGCGCGAGGCCGACGAGGCCCCGCCGCCCGTGCGGATCGTCCGCACGATCACGGTCGACGAGCCCCGCCAGGCAGCGGACATCAATTTCACCGGCCATATCGAAGCGCAGGACCAGGCGTCGCTCTCCTTCCGCATCGGTGGCCGGCTGGCGGAGAGGCGCGTCGCGGTCGGCGCGACGGTACGCGAGGGAGAGGTCGTTGCCCGCCTCGACCCCGAGAACGAACTCAACGAACTGCGTTCGGCGCGGGCGGCACTCACGGCTGCTCAGGGCCTTCTGAGAAAGGCCGACAACCAGTTGCAGCGCCAGAGCCATCTGCTCCAGCGCAATGTCACGACGCAGGCTGATTTCGAGGCTGCCGAGCAGGGGCGCACGGCTGCCCGGGCTCAGGTCGACGCCGCACAAGCCCGCGTCAATTCCGCAGAAGATGTCGTCGGCTTCACCACCTTGAAGGCCGATGCACCAGGCGTCGTGACCAGGATCGGCGCAGAGCCGGGCGAGGTCGTCGCTGCCGGCCGGATGATCGTGCAACTCGCAAGGCGCGAGGGGCGCGATGCCGTATTCGAGGTGCCCGCCGCATTGATGCGCAGCCTGCCGGCCGATGCGCGCGTGTATGTCGCGCTCACCGGCGATCCCGGCACCACCGTCAGGGGCCGGGTACGCGAGGTCTCGCCCCAGGCCGACCCGGTGACGCGGACCTTCCGAGTCAGGGTCGGCCTCTCAGAGCCTCCGCAGTCCTACCGGCTCGGGACCGCGGTCCTCGGCACGATCCGCGGCAGCGAAGCCTCGGCCATTACCATACCGTCGACGGCGCTGGTGCGCCGCGAGCAGGATACCGGAGCCTGGGTCGTCGATCCCAAGACGCTCACCGTGTCGCTGCGCAAGCTCGACGTCCTCAGCGCCGACCCCGCGACGGCCCTGATCGGCAAGGGCCTGGCACTTGGCGATGTTATTGTCACGGCCGGCGCGAGCCTTTTGCAGGAAGGCCAGCATGTGCGGCTGACCGGGACGGAAACACGATGAGCTTCAACCTCTCGGAATGGGCCCTCAAGAACCGCTCGGTCGTGATCTATCTCATGATCGTCGCCGTCGMGGCCGGCGTGCTCGCCTTCGTGCGGCTTGGCCGCAATGAAGACCCCTCCTTCGTCATCAAGTCGATGGTCGTCTCGGCGGCCTGGCCGGGCGCGACCATGGAGGACACGCTGACGCAGATCACCGAGCGGCTCGAGCGCCAGCTCGAGGAAACGCCCGGCCTCGATTTCGTCCGCAGCTTCACTACGCCCGGCGTGACGACGATCTTCGTCAACCTGAAGCAGTCGGTCCCGGCGCGCCACGTGCAGGACACCTGGTACCGGGTCCGCAATCTCGTCGGGGACATCCGCCATACCCTGCCCCAGGGTGCGGTCGGGCCGTTCTTCAACGATCGCTTCGGCGACACTTTCGGCATCATCTACGGCTTCACCGCAGATGGCTTCACCAGCCGTGAGCTGCGCGACCATGTCGAAGCAGCCCGTTCGCGCCTGCTCCTCGTGCCAGACGTCTCGAAGATCGAGATCATCGGCGCCCAGGACGAGCGCATCTTCGTCGAATTCTCCGTCAGGGAACTCGCCAATCTCGGCATCGATCGCTCGGCCCTGCTCGGCGCCCTGCAGAGCCAGAACGTCGTGCGCCCCGCCGGCATCATCCAGACTGAGGACGAGAAGGTCTCGCTGCGCGTCTCGGGCGCCTTCCAGTCGGAAGCCGATCTGCTGAACGTCAATTTCCCCGTCGGCGATCGCATGGTTCGCCTCGCGGACATCGCCACCGTGCGCCGCGGTCATGCCGATCCGCCTCAGCCGATGTTCCGCGTCAACGGACGGGAAGCGATCGGACTGGGCATCGCGATGCGCGATGGCGGCGATATCCTGGCGCTTGGCAAGAATATCCAGCGTGCAATGGCGACCATCACCGCCAATCTGCCGCTCGGCATCGAGCCGCGCCTGGTCGCCGATCAGGCCGTGACGGTCGATCACGCGATCGACGATTTCATGACCTCGCTCTGGCAGTCGATCGCGATCATCATGGCGGTGAGCTTCATCAGCCTTGGCGTGCGCCCCGGCCTGGTCGTTGCGCTGTCCATTCCGCTGACGCTCGCGGTGGTCTTCGCCGTGATGCTCGTTGCCGGCATCGACATGCAGCGGATCTCGCTCGGTGCGCTGATCATCGCGCTCGCCCTGCTCGTCGACGACGCCATGACGACGACCGACGCGATGGTGACGCGTCTCGCCGCCGGCGAGGAGAAGGCAAAGGCTGCGACCTACGCCTTCAAGAAATATGCGATGGCGATGCTTGCCGGAACCCTGGTGACGATCGCCGGCTTCGTGCCGATCGGTTTTGCAGCAAGTTCGGCCGGCGAATACACATTCACCCTCTTTGCCGTGGTCAGCATCGCCCTGGTGGTGTCCTGGTTCGTGGCGGTGATCTTTGCACCGGTGCTTGGCGTCGCGATGCTGAAGGCGCCGGATCCGGCATCGAGCAATGCCGGCCCCGGCAGGGTCGAACGAACCTTCCGGCAGCTCCTGTCCGGGGCCATCAGGCTGCGCTGGGCGACCATCGCGGTGACGCTCGCATTGTTCGTCGCCTCCGTCCTCGCCCTGCCGCTGGTGCCCCGCCAGTTCTTCCCCGCCTCCGACCGGCCCGAGCTTCTGGTCGACCTGACACTGCCGCAGAACGCCTCGATCTATGCGAGCGAGCAGCTCGCGACCCGGTTCGACGCGGCACTCAAGGGCAACCCGGATGTCGATCGCTGGAGCACCTATGTCGGGCGCGGCGCAATCCGCTTCTATCTGCCGCTCAATGCGCAATTGCCCAACGACTTCTTCAGCCAGGCCGTCATCGTCGCCAAGGACGTGCCGGCTCGCGACCGCCTGCAGGCCAAGCTGGAAGAGCTCCTGGCCAAGGAGTTTCCGAATGTCGTCGCGCGCGTCTATCCGCTCGAACTCGGGCCGCCGGTCGGCTGGCCCGTGCAGTACCGCGTCAGCGGGCCCGACATCGCCGAGGTGCGCTCGATCGCGATGAAGCTGGCTCAGGTCGTCGCGACGAGCCCCAAGACCGAGCAGATCAATTTCGATTGGATCGAGCCTGCGCGCGAGCTGCGCCTGCGCGTCGATCAGGATGAGGCACGCCGCCTCGGCCTGAGTTCGCAAGCGCTTGCGGCGATCCTGAACACCGTCGTTTCCGGCACAGTCGTGACCCAGGTGCGCGACGATATCTATCTCGTCGATGTCGTCGTGCGGGCCCAGGACGCCGACCGCGTCTCGCTGGATACGCTGCGGACCATGCAGGTCGCGTTGCCCGGTGGACGCTCCGTGCCGGTGTCGCAGTTCGTGACGTTCAGCTACGGGCTGGACGCGCCGCTGATCTGGCGGCGCGACCGGGTTCCGAACCTGACAGTCGCCGCGGACGTCAAGCCCGGAACGCTGCCGGAGACCGTCGTCTCCGCCTTGCAGCCCTCGATCGACGCGCTGCGGAAGACGTTGTCGCCCGCCTACAGCATCGCCGTCGGAGGAACCGTCGAGGAAAGCGCCAAGTCGCAATCCTCGGTCATTGCTGTCGTGCCGGTCATGCTGCTGATCATGTTCACCGTGCTGATGGCCCAGCTGCGGAGCTTCAGACTGTTCGCTATCGTGCTCAGCATCGCGCCTCTCGGCCTCATCGGCGTGGTCAGCGCACTGCTCGTGTCGGGCAAGCCACTGGGTTTCGTCGCCCTGCTCGGCATCCTGGCGCTGATCGGCATCATCACCAAGAACGCGGTGATCCTGGTCGGCCAGATCGAGGCCGAGCGGGCCAGCGGCAAGAGTGTCGTCGAGGCGGCGCTCGACGCCAGCAGCACGCGCTTCCGGCCTATCATGCTGACGGCGGTCTCGACGGTGCTCGGCATGATCCCGATCGCCCCAACGGTGTTCTGGGGCCCGATGGCCTTCGCCATCATGGGCGGCCTCCTGGTCGCGACCGTCCTCACTCTCATCCTGCTGCCCGTGCTTTATGTCGCCGTCTTCGGCGCAGGCTCGCCCACACCGAGCAAGACGAAAGCCCGGGCGACGGCCGCTGCGGGAGTTTCTTCGCGATGAGACCGATCTCAGCCATCCGGTTCCAGCCCTCGGCCACGCGCATTCTCCGCGCCGCTGCCGCCTCGATGTTCGTCCTGGCGCTCGCTGCCTGCCAGAACCAGGAGGCCGCCCCTTCGGAGGGCCGCCCGGTCCGCGTGGTCAAGGTCGAGGCCGGCAAACTCGCCAACGACATCAAGCTGAGCGGCGAGATCCAGGCCGAGAAGAATGTCGGACTCGGCTTCCGCATCGGCGGCCGTGTCGCCGAGCGGCCGGTCAATGTCGGAGATCGCGTCGCAGCCGGACAGATCGTTGCCCGCCTTGACCCCTCGCTCGAACGCAACGCTCTGACGGCCGCCAAGGCAACGCTCGAAGCGGCCCGCGGCGAGGTGAACACGACGCGAAACACGTTCGAGCGTCAGGAACGGCTGATGGCGCAGGGCTTCACCACCCGGCCTCGTTTCGATCAGTCGCTCAAGGCGCAAGAGGCCGCGCAGGCCCAGCTCGAGGACGCCGAAGCGCAAGTCGAGCTGGCACAGGACCGGCTTGGCTTCACCGAATTGCGCGCAGGCGTCTCGGGCGTCGTAACCGCGCGCAGCATCGAGCCCGGCGAAGTCGTGCAGGCTGGGCAAGTCGTGCTTCAACTGGCGCGCGAAGACGGCCGTGACGCCGTCTTCAACGTGCCCGCCACGCTGCTGGAAACGCTGGAAGGCGACACTCCGATCCGGGTCGCTCTCGCCGAGGCTCCGACAGTGCGCGCATTTGGCCGTGTCCGAGAGGTGGCCCCGCAAGCCGACCCCGTGACCCGGACCTTTGCGGTCAGGATCGGCCTGATCGATCCGCCGGAGGAGATGCGGCTGGGATCGACCGTGGTCGGGACCATGGAGCTCACCTCGGCCTCCATCGTCTCCGTTCCGGCCAGCGCCCTGACCCAGCAGGACCTGTCGCCGGCAGTCTGGATCGTCGACCCCGTGAAGTCGACGGTCTCGCTGCGCAATGTCGACGTCCTGCGCTTCGACCCCGGCCTCGTCATCGTCTCGCAGGGGCTCGAGCCCGGCGACGTCATCGTCTCCGGAGGTATTCAGGCGTTGCACCCAGGCCAACGCGTGCAGCCGCTTCCCGCCGCGCGCGAGGCCGGCCGCACTGMGGCGGCGGCCCGGCCGCCGGGAAGCCCGGCGCTCCCGCCTTCGTGACGCATGAGGCCCMTTCTCCGCCGCGGGCGGACCCCTGCAACCAGAGGGTATCCTGGCAGGATCACACCATTCACCAGTCAAGCGATGCCATGATGTCCTCTCGGAGACATTCTATGGAGATCATCCCCGCGGTCGGCGAGGCTGAAAGACTCAGAACCGAACTCCTCGTCGTCGGCGTATTCAGCGGCGGCGCATTGGTCGGGTCGGCGCGGCGTCTCGACGAACGGGCAGCCGGCAAGCTGTCCGCGATTGTCGGGCGCGGCGAACTTGGCGAGGCCGCCGGCGCAACCTTGCTGCTCCATCATTTGCCGGGCTCCGTCGCGACCCGCATCCTGCTCGTCAGCCTCGGCAAGCCCGAAGCCTTCTCCGACCGCGCCTATCTGCGGGCTCTTTCGGCAACGGCGAAGATCATCGCGGAGAGCGTCGTCGCCGAAGCCGTCATCGCCCTGGCCGAACACGAGGTCCCCAAGCGCAGCTTGAACTGGCAGGTTCAACAGGCTGCGCAAATTCTGGCCGATGGCGGATACGTCTTCGTCCTGCCCGGAACCCATCCTCGCCGCCAGATCGCGCGGCCCCGCCCAGTGCGCAGCATCATGCTGCTCGTTCCGCAGACCCTCACCTCGGAACTCCTCGGCGCGCTGCGGCAGGGCATCGCGGTCGCCGAAGGCGTCGCCTTGGCGAAGGATCTTGGCAATCTGCMGGGCAATATCTGCACCCCCGCCTATCTCGCCAGCACCGCGAAGGAGATGGGGAGGGAGTTCGGCTTCAATGTCGAAGTCCTGGAGCGCGAGGATCTCGAAGCGCTCGGCATGGGCGCCTTTTTGGTCGTCGGCAGGGGCTCCGCCAATCCCTGCAAGCTCGTCGTGATGCAGTCCAATGRACGCAAGAGCCGGAGCCGGCCGATCGTCCTCGTCGGGAAGGGCATCACCTTCGATATCGGAGGCACGCCGCTGACCCCGGGAGGCGACCCCGACGAAATGAAGTTCAACATGAGCGGTGCCGGCTGCGTTCTGGGGGTGATGCGTACGGTCGCCCGACTGGAGCTGCCGATCAATGTCGTTGGACTGATCGCCGCGGCCGAGAACATGCCGGGCGGCAGCGCCAGCCGCCCCGGCGACATCGTCACCTCGATGTCGGGCCAGACCATCGAGATCCGGACCCACGAGGCCGAGGGGCGGCTGCTGCTGTGCGATGTCCTGACCTATGCCGAGCGCTTCTCGCCGGCCTGCGTCATCGATGTCGCGACCTTGACCGAGGCTTGCGTCGTGGCGCTGGGTTCGCATGCGAGCGGCCTCTTCGCCAATGACGATGCGCTCGCTGCGGAACTCCTGAGATGCGGGGGCGTGTCGGGCGATCGTGTCTGGCAGCTCCCGATCTGGGACGACTATTTCGGCCAGCTCGGCAGCAGCTTTGCCGATACCAGCAATCTCGGGGGGCCTGCGGCCGGCGCGATCACCGCCGCCTGCTTTCTCGCCCGCTTCGCCAGGGCCTATCCCTGGGCCCATCTGGATATTGCCGGCACCGCGTCGATCTCCGGCGCCACCAAGGCCTCGACCGGCCGGCCGGTACCACTGCTCGCCGAATTCCTCATCGGCCGCGCCGCGGAAGCAGCGTCGCCGAATGGCCTTTCCCTCCCCTCCCCCTCAGCAATGGAGCTGCACTCATGAGCGATCTGGTTTTCATCGGCTTCCCGACCGAACAAAAGGCCGAAGAGGTCCGTCAGAAGGTCCTTTCCCTCCAGCGCGAATATCTGATCGAGCTCGGCGACGCCGTTGTCGTCGTCAAGGACGAGAAGGGACAGGTCAAACTCAACCAGATGATGAACCTGACGGCGGCAGGCGCAGCGTCGGGCGCCCTCTGGGGCACCTTGATCGGCTTCATCTTCCTCGCCCCGCTGCTGGGCACGGCTCTCGGTGCGGCCTCAGGCGCGTTGGGCGGAAAGCTCAGCGATGTCGGCATCAACGACCAGTTCATGAAGGACGCGGCCAGCGCCTTGCAGCCCAACACCGCCGGGCTCTTCCTGCTGATCCGCAAGATGACCACCGACAAGGTCCTTGCCGACCTGAAGGGCGTCGGCGGCACGCTGATGAGCACCTCCTTCGACGAGACCAAGGAGGCTGCGCTGCGTGAGGCGCTGGCAGCCAGCGCCAGCGCCAGTGCCGAAGCGGCTCCTCCGGCCGCCACATGACGCTGGACTGGGGCGCCGGAGCGGGAGCAGAACAGGCCCAATGGGCCATCGCGACGGCGCGCCTCGACGATTTCCGCCCCCTGCTGCCAGCAGAGGAGGAGGTCGTCGCCAAGCTTCTCAGCGGGACTTTCGACCGCCTGGGAGATGGCTCGCGCCCGGAGAAACCTGGCCCGGCGCGGGTCATTCGCGCATCCTTCCTGCGCTTTCTCATGCTCGGAGGCGAGGAAGGCTGTCGGCCCCACGAAAAGGGCGTCAGGATCAGCGGCGCCTGGATCACGGATGTTCTCGATCTCGAAGCCTGTCGCGTCTTTCGCGACATCGGCCTGAACGATTGCCATTTCGAGGCCGCGCCGATCTTCAGGGCCGCGATCATCAACCGCCTGTTCCTGGACGGCTCCTCGCTTCCCGGGCTCCAGGCTGAGCGGCTCGAGGCACGCGGCGGCGTTTATCTGCGCGGCGCGGAGGTCACTGGCGAGGTTGATCTCGTTCAGTCGCGTCTGGGCGGCAATCTTGAATGCGATGGCGCCACCATTCGCGCACCAAGCGGCTACGCGCTGCTCGCCCCGAGCCTGGAGGCACGCAACGTCCTGCTGCGGGGGGCGACACTACGGGGCGGCATCAACCTGTCCGGTGCAGTGCTTGCCGCAGATCTCGACTGTGCCGGCGCCACCGTCACCCGCACTGACGGCATTGCAATCGATGCCAACGAAATCGAGAACCGCGGCAGCGTCGTGCTGCGCAGCGCGCGCATCGAAGGCGAGATCCGGCTGATCGCCTCGCAGATCGGCGGCGACATCGACTGCTCAGGCGCCGTTCTCGGCACCCCCGGCCAGACTGCGCTGGACATGAGCCGCAGTGCGATCAAGGGCGCGTTCTTCCTGCGCCGGGATGCCCAGGTGAACGGTGCGCTGGTGCTGACCGGCGCTTCGATCGGGACCATCCATGACGAGGCGGCCTGCTGGCCCAAGCAAGGTGATCTTCTCCTGAATCGCTGCCGCTATGGCGCCTTCATCGACGGGCCAGTCGATGCCGAGAGCCGGCTCGACTGGTTGGGGCGGCAGGCGCCCGAGCGCTGGGGCGAGGATTTCTGGCCCCAGCCCTATGAGCAACTGGCCTCCGTCTTCCGCGAGATGGGACATGGCGAGGATTCTCGCGCCGTGCTTGTCGTCAAGGAACGACTGCAACGCCAGGCCCGGCGCAAGCGGGCGGCCAATCCCGTGCTTCGCGGGCTTCTGACAGCCGCCGACGGTGTGCTTGGAATCACCCTTGCCTATGGTCGTCAGCCACTTCTGGCCTTCGTCTGGCTCCTGTTCTTCTGGTTTCTGGGCGTTGCCATCTTCGGTTATGCCGAGCATCGGGGAGCCGTGATGCCCAATAGCGCCGTGGTCCTGCGTTCGCCCGAATGGACCTTGTGCGGCATCGAACGGTCCGAGCAGCGCTCCCTKATCGCCACCCAGCAGACGAGCGGCCTGGCCGAGCCCGGCCAGACCCAGCTCGCCTGCTTCCGCCAGCGCTGGGAGGCCTCGAGCTACCCGGCCTTCAGCCCCTGGATGTACTCGCTCGATACGCTGCTGCCAGTGCTCGACATGGGGCAAAGAACCTTCTGGCGGCCCAATCCGTCCAAGCCTGGCGGTCGCATCGCCATCAACTATTTCTACTTCCAGTCGATCGTCGGCTGGGCTTTGAGCCTGCTGGCAGTTGCCGGTTTTTCGGGATTGGTGAAGTCGCCCTAACCCGGCCGACCCGCCTCGCATTCAGGATGGGAACGACGTGAGCAAAGCCCCGACATCTGCGCGCGCCCCCCGCAGCGGCGATGACAACGCCAAGCGCGAGCCCCTCTCAATCGACCTGGCGCTTCAGGGTGGCGGCGCTCATGGCGCCTTCACCTGGGGCGTGCTGTGCCGGATCCTCGAGGAGGACTGGCTCGAGATCGAGGCGATTTCGGGAACCTCGGCCGGCGCGATGAATGCGGCCGTGCTGGCCTCCGGCTATGCCAAGGGCGGCCGTGCTGGCGCACGCGAGGCACTCGAGCTCTTCTGGCGAAAAGTCTCGGAAGCGGCGCGCTTCAGCCCGTTCCAACGCAGCCCGCTGGACATTCTGCTCGGGCGCTGGACGCTCGACAACTCGCCGCTCTTCGTCGCCATGGACATGATGTCGAGGGTGGTCTCGCCCTACAGCCTGAATCCCACCGGCTCGAACCCGCTGGCCGATATCCTCGCCGAGGTGATCGATTTCGGTAGCCTGGCGACAAGCCCGATCAAGCTCTTCATCACCGCCACAAATGTGCGCACAGGCCGGKGGCGGGTGTTCCGCAACGCCGAGATCACGCCCGACGTGCTGCTGGCCTCTGCCTGCCTGCCGACCCTGTTCCAGGCGGTCGAGATCGATGGCGAGAGCTACTGGGACGGCGGCTATTCCGGCAATCCGACGATGACGCCGCTGATCAAGCACAGCGATGCGCTCGACACCATCCTGGTTCAGATCAACCCGGTCGAGCGACCCGAGACACCGCTTACTGCGCGCGACATCCTGAACCGACTGAACGAGGTGTCGTTCAACGCGGTTCTGCTGAAGGAACTGCGGATGATGGCCCTACTGCGGCAGAAGGCCAATCCCGAGAGCGGCGAGGGCGCGCGCTGGGCCCGCATGCGCCTCCATCGCATCACCAGCGACGCCATGACCGAGCTCGGCTACTCCTCCAAACTCAATGCCGAATGGGAGTTCCTGACCATGCTCCACAACGAGGGAAGGCGCTCGGCAGAGTCCTTCTATCGGGAGCATCGGGACGACATCGGCAAGACCTCGACGCTCGATCTCGACGAATTGACCGAGGGCATCTGAGGATAGCGAGCGGATCTGCCGCGCGCTTCAGCACCGACCTCCCGACACCAGGCCTGACCAGGAATGAAGATGACCTCCGGCAAGATCTATCAAGGCGCCCTGATTCTGATTGCGACGATCATGGCGGTCGCCGCGTTGTCGATCGCCAGCTCGGTCTTCGCGCCGGTCGCCTTCGCGCTCTTCATCATCGCGCTCGTCTGGCCGCTTCAGAAGAGCCTGCAGGCCTTCCTGCCCCGCCTGCTCGCGCTCGCGATCAGTGTCGTGGTCATGGTCGTCGCCTTCTTCGCCTTCGGGTCGCTGATCGTCTGGGCTTTCGGCCGTGTCGGCCGCTGGATCGTCAGCGACGCTGCGCGCTTCCAATCCTTCTACGACCAGATCACGGTCTGGCTGGAAGGGCATGGCGTGGCCGTGGCCGGCGTCTGGTCGGAGAACTTCAATGTCAGCTGGATGCTGCGCACCGCCCAGACCATCACCGGCCGCCTCAACAGCACGATGAGCTTCTGGCTCGTCGTCCTCGTCTACGTCATCCTCGGCCTGCTGGAAGTCGACGATTTCGGGCGCAAGGTGCGCACCATGCGCAACCGCGAGACCGGCCAGGTTCTGCTGCAGGGCAGCACGGCCACCGCCAGCAAGATCCGCCGCTACATGGTGGTCAGGACCCTGATGAGCCTCATCACCGGCCTGCTCGTCTGGGGCTTCGCCAAGGCTGTGGGCCTTCAGCTTGCGGAGGAATGGGGCTTCATCGCCTTTTCCTTGAATTACATTCCCTTCCTGGGTCCGCTCGTCGCCACGGTTTTCCCGACCCTGTTTGCGATGACGCAGTTCGGGTCCTGGCAGGCGGTGATCGCGGTCTTCGCCTGCCTCAACCTGATCCAGTTCATCGTCGGCAGCTATATCGAACCACGCGTCGCCGGCAGCGCGCTCTCGATCTCTCCGGCGACCGTACTGTTCTCCGTGTTCTTCTGGAGCTATCTCTGGGGCGTCTTCGGCGCCTTCATCGGCGTCCCGATCACGATCGCATTCCTGACCTTCTGCGCCCAGCATCCCTCGAGCCTATGGCTCGCGGAGCTCTTCGGCTCGCCGGAGAAGGATGCGCCTGCGATCCCGATCGACGCAGCCGTCAAGAGCTGAGGCCGGCGTCCGGCCTGGGCGCGACCTCGATCCGCTGCGGCGCGAGCAGGGCAAGCCCGCCATCCGTGGCGGCTGCGAGCGTGTGAATATAGAAGCCGGTTGCCTCGTCATCGGTCGCCTCCATCACGGGAGACGGCGCCGAGACGATCTTCAGCGGACCGCAGCGCCCGATCCAGTCGACATGGCGGTGGCCGTGCATCGCGACGAGCCGGTGCGACATCGGCTTGAGCTGGCGCACGAACCGGCTGCCATTGATCAACGCCGTGCCGATGCGCTCCGAGAAGGCCTTGGCTGGCTTCGGATATTCCACGGGATGGTGATGCAGCGCGATGACCCAGCGCGCCTTCGGGTATTGGCGCAGGATCGCGAGCATCGCCCGCATGTCCTCTTCCGAAACGAGGCCCAGCGCATTGGTGAAGGAGAAATGAGTTTCGGCGTTCGAGTTCAGCAGCACGAGCCCTAACCCGTCCGCTTCCGCCGGCGGCAGTAGCATCGGGAAGATATCGTCCCAGATATTGGCCAACCCCGCCGACAGGCGCAGCGAGCCCGCATCGGCGAAGGCGGCGATCGTCTTTCGATGGGGCTCCAGCGCCGCCGACAAGGTGCTGCCCAGTCCCGTCCGGTCCTGGTCKACGACCCGGACCCGGTCGCCCTGGATGGCGGCCATGGCCGACAGCGTCCGCATCTGTCTCAGGCGCTTCCCGGGACTCGTCGGCAATTCCAGCCGCGCCGGATTCGCGCGATCCACGATGTTCACGTCGTGGTTGCCGGGAAGGATGAAGCTCCTTTMGGCCAGCGCGGGATGCCGCGCCATCGCGTCCAGGAATTCCGCCCATTCCGCCGACCTGCCCGCATCCGTCATGTCACCGGTGATCAGAACGAAGTCGAGCGGTTCCTGGGCATGGATCTCGTCCAGTCTCTCGAGAACCTGGGCAAGCCGCTCGTTGCCACGCGGGCCGGCGCGCCCGCTTTCGATCCGAAAACCATAGCGCTCCCCGACGACATGGATGTCGGAGAGATGCACGACCCGCCATTTGCGGGCTGACGGCGGCGCCTCGTCATAGGACCCAAGATCGCGCGGCTGATCCATCAACCCATCGGCAAGGCCCCAGGCGAGCGAAGCAACGGCGAGATATCCGCTCATGACGGTCACCGTATTGGCAAGCGCGGGAACGACCAGTCGCAAGGGATTGGCAAGGTCAGCGATCTCGCCCGACCAGCGTGTCGCGGGCCAGGCAAGCGCGGCAATGCCCGCGGCCATGAGGAAGGCAGCAAGGCCGGCGCCAATGGCCGTCGCGGCCCGCAGGCCCGCGCGCTTGTCCTCGCTGGCCTCGGTCGTGAGAAAGCGCTCGGCCAGATGCCGCAGACCCTCGCGGCACAGGGCGTAGCCCGGTTGGACGGCGAGCGAATTCAACGACCAGAAGCTGCGTTCGGCGGCACGGAACAGCGGCCTGAAACCGAACCAGCCGAGGGCCGCGATCAGCGCCAGGAGAATGAGCGGCCCGATTCCTGCCAGCGCGTAGATCCGGCCCGACATCGAGGTGAACCAGGCCGTGGCGACAAGCGGGGCAAGTCCGAGCAGGACGCCCGGCAAGAGAGCGAGGATGATCCAGGCCAGCGCAAGCTTGGGCAGGTTGATTTCCCCCAGCATGCTTCCGGCGATGGCAATCAGGGAGCGCTTCTTGGTGCTGCTGGCGTCGTCCTCTGCGTCTCCAGCCCGCGGTTCGATGATCATCGGCATGGTCAGTCACGATCCAGGAAAACTGCGCTCGCCAGGACAGATCGGCGTCGAATGGTCATGCCTTGCCCMGCAGCAAAATCAGGATGCACACAGCTCAGTTGCCTCGAAGGACATAGCCTTGATGCCAGAGTCATGCACGCTTTCACGGCCAATCTTTCATACCCAAACCGAGAATGGGACGCCGAGCACAGAAGTGAGACACGGGGCTGATGACCGGCGAAAGGGCAGATGCTACTTTAAAATCAGATACTTGCACAATTTGTAACGTGATTTCAATAGAATTGAACGCGCCACTTCAATGCACGAAAGACAAGATTGCAGCGATATTTCAGTAATAATTCGCCAACAGCAGCGTTGGCGAGATTTTGATTGCTATCATATTACATCAAATGAGACACTTTCGCTCCGGAAGATGAAACCGCAATCTTCGATATTCGTCTTATCTAAGCTTCAAATCGAACAAAATACTTGCGCACGAGCATCGTCTCGAGGCCGCGACCGGCATGCGATCATCGGGCTGCCGGCCCCGCCCACACCCGGCTCGCGCCAGCCGGCCAAAGGGGCATGGTCATGACCACCGAAGCCGGCAGGGCGCCGCCCCTTGCCATGCTCACGCGCAGTCTCGGCTTTCTCGCGCTATGGCTGATCCTGATGGGCCCCGCCCTGAAGGATCTGCCCATCGGTCTGATCGCCGCAGCCGCAGCGACCTGGACGAGCACGGCGCTTTGGCCGGAAAGCGGAAAACTGTCCACGCGCGGCCTCTTGCGCTTCCTGATCCGCTTCATACCGCAATCAGCCGTGGCCGGCGTCGATGTCGCGCGCCGCGCCTTTGCCCCACAGCCGGCCTTGTCGCCAGGCTTTGTCACCTATCGCACCGCGCTGCCGCCCGGCATGGCCCGCAGCGCCTCATGTGCGGTCATGAGCCTCCAGCCCGGCAAGCTGCCCGTCGCGGCGGATGCGGACGGCACGCTTCATATCCATTGCCTCGATCTGCGCGAACCGGTGGCGGAACAGATCGCCGCTGATGAAGCAGCCTTCTGCGGTACTCTGGAGAATGGGGGCGATCATGGCTGACCTCTTCACGGGAGCAGCGCTCTTCATCCTGACCGTCACGGCGCTTGGACTGTTCAAGGTGCTGCGCTCCGACATACCCGTCGAACGCATGATGGCAGTTCAGTTGCTGGGCACGGGGGGCGCTGCCGCCGTGCTGCTGCTCGGCGCCGCTTCGCGTTCCGCCGCCATGACGGATGTCGCCTTGCTGCTGATGCTGCTGGCCGCCGTCTCCTGTGCTGCCTTCACCTTCGGGCAGTCCGGCCTCGGCGCCGACGCATCCGAACAGACGGAGGACGAGGCGTGACGGCGCTCGCCAATGCCTTCACGCTTATCGCCGTCGGCGGCGGCGCTCTTCTGTTTCTCGCCGGTACGCTCGGCCTGCTGCGCTTCCCCGACACGCTCAGCCGCCTTCACGCGTTGAGCAAAGCCGACAATCTGGGGCTCGGGTTGATCGTGCTTGGGCTCCTGCCGCAGGCCGAGAGCTTCGCAGGCGGCCTGAAGCTGGTCTGCGTCTGGCTGCTGGCCCAGATCTCGGCCGCAACGGCGAGCCAGTTGATCGCCGGGGTGCTCTATCGGCGCAAGCCCCGCCCATGACCATGCTTCTCGATCTCGCGCTCGTCGCGTGGCTTCTCGCGCTGGCCGTCCATGTCGCCAGGGCCAGGGATGATCAGGGTGCGATCATCGCCTTCATTGCCTTCGGTCTGCTGCTTGGACTGGGCTGGACGCGGCTCTCGGCGATCGACGTTGCCATGACCGAGGTGGCGATCGGCGGCGGTGTCACCRGCATGCTGCTGCTTCGGGCCGAAGCCCGGCTGCGCAAGCGCTCATCCCGCCCCCATGCCCCCAACAGAACCGCCAAGGCAGGCGCCGCGATCGCCTGCACGCTCGTGGCGGCTGGCCTCGCGCTCGCCGTGCTTTCCTTCCCCTCGCCCGCCCCGACACTCGCACCTGCCGCTGCCGCGGCGCTGGACGCGACCGGCCTCGGCAATCCCGTGACGGCCGTCCTGCTGGCTTACCGGGCGTTGGATACGCTGCTTGAGAAGGTCGTTCTGCTGCTCGCCCTCCTGGGGGTGTGGTCGCTGGCGCCCGATCAGCTCTGGGGTGGTGCACCAGAGGTGAGGCAAGMGCTTGCGCCGCCGCCCTTTGTCTACCTCGCCCGCGTATTGCCCCCCTTTGGCGTGCTGATCGCCGTCTATATGTGCTGGGTGGGGGCCGACGCGCCGGGCGGGACGTTCCAGGCTGGCACCGTGCTTGCCGCGATGTGGCTGCTCGTCATGTTGGCCGGCCTGCGTCCCGCACCGGAAACGAGGCGGACGACGCTGCGGCTCCTTCTGGTCGGGGGACCGGCCCTGTTCTTCGCGATCGGCTTCCTCGGCTTTGCGATCGCAGGCGGCTTCCTCGCCTATCCGGAGGGCGCGGCCAAACCCATCATCGTCGGCATCGAGGCAGCGCTGACGATATCGATCGCCCTGACGCTCGGCCTGCTCGTGGCCGGCCCCTCCAGCAGGGCTCCGGCCCCATGAGCCTCGCATCCCTCGGCCCCGCCACATTGTTTGGCCTGTGCGGCGCGGCGCTGGCCGGAATCGGCCTGTTCATCGTGATYACCCATGCCGGCCTCCTGCGCAGGATCGTCGGGTTCAACATTCTCGGCGCGGGCATCTTCCTGGTCTTTGGCGCGGCGGCACGGCGCGGAGCAGCCGCCGGATTTTCCGGCGACCCGGTTCCGCAGGCCATGGTGATCACCGGCATCGTCGTCGCATTCTCGGCGACCGCCCTTGCCGTCGCGCTGCTGCAGCGCCTGTTCGATCTCACCGGCCGCGAAAGCCTGGACGCGCCAGCGGCCGGCGACAAGCAGCGGGCCGAGCCATGACCCCTCTCGCGCCCGCCTCCGTTCACCTTGCCACTCCCGGCGGCTATCTGCTGGTCCTTGCCGTGACCTTGCCCGTCCTCGGCGTGCTGGCCATGCTGATCCTCGCCCCGCGCCATGCCAGGCAGGTCGCGCTTGTCACCGTCGCCGMCGGTCTCGTCACCGCGATCGCTATCGTGGCCGAGTTGATCCGGACCGGCAGCGCGCTCACCTATGTCGTTGGCGGCTGGCAACCGCCGCTTGGAATCGCACTGCGCGCCGACGGGCTTTCCGCGACGATGATCGCGATGACGGCGGTGGTGCTCACGGCAACATGCCTGTTTGCGCGGGACCTCTATGCGCTGGCCCCGAAGACGCAGGACGGGAGGGCGCCGACGACCTTCTGGGGCTTGCTGCTGGCAACCTGGAGCGCGCTGAACGCGGTCTTCGTCGGCGAGGACCTGTTCAACCTCTATGTCGCCCTCGAGTTGCTGACATTCGCCGCAGTCCCGCTGGTCTGCCTCGATGGCCGCGCCGAGACCGTCGCCGCAGCGTTGCGCTACCTGATGTTCGCGCTGCTCGGGTCCCTGCTCTACCTGCTCGGCACCGGGCTGCTCTATGGCAGCTACGGAACGCTCGATATCCAGATGCTGTCGCGCCTGAACGAAGGCGGGCCGGCCCTCTCGGTGGCACTTGCCCTGATGATCGTAGGGCTTCTCGCCAAAGCTGCCCTGTTTCCGCTGCATCTCTGGTTGCCCCCGGCCCATGCCGGCGCACCCGCAGCCGCGAGCGCGGTGCTCTCGGCTCTCGTCATCAAGGCGCCGGTCTTCCTGATCCTGCGTCTCGTGCTCGACATCGCCCCCCCGCAGGCAGCGATCCTGGCCGGTCAGATCCTGGCGGTTCTCGGCGCGTCCTCGATCCTGTTCTGCAGCGTCATGGCGCTTCGGCAGGCGCGGCTGAAGCTGATGATCGCCTATTCGACCGTGGCGCAGATCGGCTATCTCTTCATCGTCTTCCCGCTCGCAGCCGGAAATGAGGCGCAAGCTCCMTGGGAAACCATCGCCTGGACCGGAGGTGCCCTCCAGCTGGTTTCTCACGCGTTCGCCAAGGCCGCGATGTTCCTTGCGGCCGGCGTCATCGCCGAGGCCTTTGGCCATGACCGGATCGCCGATCTCGGCGGGTTCGGCCGCGTACTCCCGATCAGCGCGGCGGCCTTCGGCCTCGCCGGCCTGTCCCTGATGGGGATTCCACCGAGCGGAGGCTTCATTGCGAAGTGCCTCTTGCTGACGGCCGCGGTGCTGAACGGCCACCCATGGCTTGCCGCCACCATTCTGGCCGGAGGCCTGCTTGCAGCGGGCTATGTCTTTCGCGTCGTCGACCGCGCCCTGGCAACACCGGCCATCGCGCTCGTCGCACAGAAACCGATACCGCGGCGCCTCGAGCTCGTGGCCCTTGTTCTGGCGGTGGCGGCCGTGCTGCTTGGTTTCGTACCGCTCGAGCCCTTCGGCTTCCTGCAGCTGGGGCGCTCCGGGGTCATCGCAACGGTGGCGCCATGAACGCTTCCGGCCTGCTCCTTGCCTCTTCGTTGCTCCTCCCGCTCGCAATGGCGGCCTGCTGCATCTTCGGGCGCTTCCGGACCCGTGCGCTGTCGCTGCTTGCTGTCGCGCCCCTGCCAGGCCTGCTCGCGGCGCTTCTGGTGCCGGACGGAACCTCGGTCTTCTTCCCGCCGCCATTCCGGATGTCGCTCCTCCTCGATCGGCCGGGTGCAATCCTGCTCGGCGGCGCCGCCCTGCTCTGGAGCGCAGCGGGCGCCTTCGCGTCCTCCTACATGGGCCGCGAGCCGGCCGCTGCCCGCTTCGCCGTCTGGTGGCTGCTGACGCTGACAGGCAGCCTCGGCCTCTTCATCGTGGGCGATATCGCGAATTTCTACCTGCTCTTCACGCTGGCGAGCCTCGCCGCCTATGGGCTGATCGTGCATGAGCAGACCGCACGCGCTCACAGAGCCGGCGTCGTCTATGTCGTGCTGGCACTGCTCGCAGAGGCGTTTCTGCTGCTGGCCTTCGTGATGCTCGCGGCCGGCCACCCCGACGCCAATCCTGCGATCCGGGACGTGGTCGCATCCCTGCCAACATCCCCGATGCGCGACAGCATCGTTGCCCTGCTCATCCTCGGCTTTGCCTTGAAGATGGGCCTCGTGCCGTTGCATGTCTGGCTGCCGCTCGCCCACCCCGCCGCGCCGATGCCCGCTTCCGCCGTGCTCAGCGGGGTGGTCGTCAAGGCGGGCGTGATCGGCTTGATCCGCTTTTTGCCCTTCGAGGCCGGCCTGCCATTCTGGGGCAACGTGCTGATCGCGGCCGGCATCGTCACCGCGTATTTCGGCGTCATCGTCGGTGTGACCCAGACCCGCGCCAAGACCATCCTGGCCTATTCCACGGTCAGCCAGATGGGTCTGCTCGCCGTCCTTCTCGGTGTCGGGCTCGAGAATGCCGATACCGGGGCGACGAGCCTCGTTGCCTACTACGCGGTGCATCATACGCTGGTGAAGGGGGCCCTCTTCCTGGCGGTCGGCATTCTGGCTGCGACCGGRCAGGCACGGTTGCGTCCCGTCCTGCTGCTCACCGCCCTCCTGGCGCTCAGCCTCGGCGGCATGCCCCTGACCAGTGGCGCCCTTGCCAAACTCGCGACCAAGCCGATGCTGGGCTATGGCTATGTCAGCCACGCGATGGCGCTGGCCGGCGCTTGCAGTACGCTGCTGATGCTGAATTTCCTGTCGATCGTGGCGCGCGACGCACGGGAGAACTCCCCGTCCTCCGCTCCTCCCGGACAGCTCCTCCCCTGGCTCATCGTCGCGGCCGCCTCGCTGGTGATCCCATGGTCGCTCTATCCCGCAATTGCGGGCGAAGGCATCGCCAGCCTGCTGCAGCCCGACGCGCTCTGGAAGGTGGCCTGGCCCATGCTGCTGGGCGCGCTTGCCATGCTGCTGGTTCGTCGCATCACGGCATTGCCTGGCTCCATCCCCGAGGGTGACATCGTCGTGCTGGCAAAGGCCGGTACCTCCGTCATTCAGCGCCTCGCTGCCGGCATCGAGCAGGTGGACGCCCTGCTGCGCCGCTGGTCGGTGGCCGGGCTGTCGCTCATCATCGTTGCCGTTCTGCTGGGAGCGCTGATGTATCGAGCCTGAACGCGAGCGGGTCTGTGCTCCCTGGCTCTCTGGCTCTCTGGCGCCCCGGCCATGGTCGGATACAGTACCCGCATCCGCCCTTCTGCAGCGGAGCACATGACCCCGCTTCGGTGAACGACCAGGACAGCGGAGGCCTCGTGCMGTGGCCGCTTTGACACGCATCATCACAGGACTGGACCAGACTTGAGCCCGATCGAGAGTACCGCCGTCATCACCGTGATCACGATTGCCCTGTTCGCCTGGAACAGGCTGCCGGTMATCGTCGTGGCCATTGGAGCAGCGCTTTCGCTCTGGGCGACCGGTGCCGTCACGCTCGAGCAGGCTCTCGCCGGATTTGGCGATCGCGCGGTGCTGTTCATCGCCAGTCTCTTCATCGTCAGTGCCGCGCTCGAGAAGACGGGC
The DNA here is from genome assembly GCF_056396265.1 of Allobosea sp. 05T422_2. Classification (NCBI taxonomy): domain Bacteria; kingdom Pseudomonadati; phylum Pseudomonadota; class Alphaproteobacteria; order Hyphomicrobiales; family Alloboseaceae; genus Allobosea; species Allobosea sp. 05T422_2. The sequence continues at coordinate 52,571 of NZ_JBFTLD010000005.1, forward strand.
GTGACCGCCTGGGCCGGACAGCTCCTGATCGCCAAGGCGGGCGAGAACAGGCGGACCCGCCTGCTGATCATCATCATGACGGCCGTCGGCTGCCTGAGCGCCCTGATCAGCGGCGGCGGCGCGGTGGCAGCCCTGATGCCGGTCGTGGTGATGGCCGCGATCCGGCTGCGGCAATCCCCGTCGCAGCTCCTGATGCCGCTGGCCTTTGCGGCCCATGCCGGCTCGAACCTGCTGCTCACCGGTGCCCCGAAGAACATCCTGGTCTCGGAAGCGCTGGAAGATGCCGGGTTGCAGGGCTTCGCCTTTGCCGAGTTCGCTCTCGTCGGCATTCCCCTGCTCGCCGGCACGATGGCGATCATCCTGCTGCTCGGGAAGCGCCTGTTGCCCGAGCAGAGCAGCGCGCGCTTGCCCGCCGACTTCAGCCGCCACGCCCAGACGCTGGTCGAGCACTACGGACTGAGCGACGGCGTCTTCCGGCTGCGCGTGCGCGCCACCTCGTCCTATATCGGGAGTGCGCCCGCAGCCCTGGACTTCGCCGGCGATCAGCGTCTCACCTTGATGGCCGTTCAGGCCGGAGATTCCGGCACGCCATTGCGCGCGCCGGCGATCTCGGAGGGCGACTACCTGCTGGTGAAGGGCGATGCGGCAGCCGTCGCCGATCTCGCAGCGGAGAAGCACCTCGCCTTGCGCGAGGACCGAGGGGACGACGAGGCCGGGCCGAGCCTGTTTAACCGCCGCTCCGGCCTCGCGGAAGTCGTTATCCCGCCGCGCTCGGCCCTGATCGGGCGCGCGATGTTCCCGGGCATGATCACCGATAGCGGCGATCTCGTGGTGCTCGCGGTGCAGCGGGCCGGCGTCGATCTCGAACCCGACGATGCTCTCCAGGCTGGCGATACGATCCTGCTGGAAGGCAGCTGGAAAGCACTCGACCTGCAGCTCACGGACCCCGACATCCTGGTCGTCAACTCGCCCGATCTCGTCAGGCGCCAGGCGGTGCCGATGGGCGCCGGAGCCGGCGTCGCCGTCGCAGTGCTGGCCTGCCTCGTCGTGCTGCTCGCCACGGGCATCGTCCCGCCGGCGGTGGCCGGGCTCGTCTCGGCCTGCCTGCTGATCCTCACAGGCATCGTCACGGTCGAGCAATCCTATCGCGCCATCAACTGGACGACGGTGATCCTCGTCGGTGCGATGATGCCGCTTTCCACCGCCATGGTGCAGTCGGGCGCGGCACAGCTCGTGGCCAATTACCTCGTTGCGCTCACCGGCGATGCCGGACCGATCGTCTTTCTCGCGGGCCTTTTCGTGCTGACCGCAAGCCTCGGCCAGATCATGAGCAATACGGCCACCACGATGCTGGTCATCCCCATTGCCATGGCGGCGGCCACCGGCATGGGGGTTTCGCCCCGCCCGATCCTGATGAGCCTGTGTATCGCGGGTGCAGCGTCCTTCATGACGCCGATCGCGACCTCGACGAACATGATGGTGATGGGCCCCGGCGGCTACAGCTTCAATAGCTACTGGAAGCTCGGGACGCCGCTGATGATCTGGTTCTTCATCATGGCGGTGTTCTACGTACCGCTAATCTGGCGGTTCTGAACTCCGGCGGTCCGGACTCGAACCGCCGCCCATGATCCAATCGGCGCGGAACCGGCTCCGCCGCCGCCTATCGCGTGGCGGGTACGGCAGGAGATGCGGACGCCGCGCCACGCAGCGGTTCGTCGATCCGGTCGATCAGATAGGGAAAGAAAGGGTTCGACGACATGCGCAGCAGCGAATCCAGATTCACGATCAGGGTGCCGCGCTCACCGCGGGCGGCGACCGCCCCGAGCTTGATGCCGAAATCCTCCGCCGGATCGGGCTTGAGGCCGTAGAGGCCATCGGTGACCGGGAATGGCAGGGCGACATGCGACAGTGAAAACACGTCGAAGGGATAGGACAGCCCGAGGTCTCGCACGGTCTCGGCCGATGCGCCGGCCTCGGTCACCCGTTCGACGACATCGCTGGAATCCTCGCTGGCATTGGTGATGATCGACACCCGGAAATTCCGCGGCGGTGCCGGCAGCATGCGGCTCAACAGCGTGTCGGRGGCCGAACTCAGCAGCGGCCCGAACTTGGTCGAACGGTTCAGGTCGAACAGGACGAGCTCGCTGCCATTCGCCGGCAGATGGGCATAGAGCGAGGTGATGATCGCCCGCGTGCTCACGGTGAAATCCATCACCGACTGGAAGCTGATGAGCGGCGCCAGGTCCTTCAACCGGTTTTCCCGCGCCAGCCGCAGGATCTTCTGCTGCAGGGCGCTGGTCAGCAGATGCGACTGGCGCGCGCCGTTGACCGGGAAGGAATTGTACTTGAACGGGTTGAACTCGGGCAGGACGCTGAGCCAGGCCGCCTTGGCGAAAGCCGGCAGGATGGCCGGCAGGCCGGCAAGCCCGGCGAAGCGTGCGAAGGCCGTGATCCCGATCATCGGCGAGATCAGGACAAGGCGGTCCGGCCGCGCCAGTTCCTTGTTCTCGAGCGCTTCGAGCGCATACATCAGCGCAAGTGCGCCGCCATTCGAGAACCCGACGAGATGCAGTGGCGCGGCGGGCTCGACCCGCTTTCTCGCCTCCCTGACCGCGAGGCGCGTCGCAGCCAACCAATCCTCCCATTCGATCTCGGTCAGCCCGGCCGGCACTGTGCCGTGTCCTGGCAGACGGATCGCGATGGCGACGAAACCACGGTCACGATATTGCCGTGCGACGTGGCGCAGGCTGTAGGGCGAATCCGTCAGCCCGTGCAGGAACACGGCCACGCCGACCGGCTTGCCCTCCGGCTCCATGACATAGGAGCGGTTCCAATCCTGCTTGAAATGCTCGGGATGAATCGCGCTGCCGTCGAAATAGCGATTGACCGGAACACGCTCCTCAGGGGCGAGCTTTTGCGTGACCTCCGCCCGCACGCCCGCGAAAGCTGCCGCCTCCGCCTTGAGATAGTCGTCCCAGCTGCCGCGATCGAGCTCCTTGATCGAGAGTTCATGCGGCACATAAGTGTGCCAGGGTTCAAGCGGCGCGCMGCGCTGGGTGTCGTAGATGCGCAGTCCGAGCAGGGACAGCGCGACGATCGCGAGGACGGCGCCCCCGCGTTTCAGCGTCTTGCCGATGAAACCGCGCATGCCTGGAACCTTCGAGAATCTGCTCTGCCGATGATACGCCGGACCGGGAGGTCAGGCAGCAGCCTTCCGGGCGGCGAGCGCGATCGCGATATAAGCCCAGCCGGCGAAGAGCAGCGAGACGCCCACCAGCGTGCCGGGCGCATAGATGCCGCCATAGGGGAGCCGCATCGCCAGCGCGACGCCAACGACGATCGTGATGATGCTGGACAGGAACATCCAGCCCACGCCGCTCTGCGCCCGCATCTTGATGGCAAGCCCGAGCTGGGCGAGGCCTTCCGCGATCAAGACAAGGGCAATCACCAAGGTGATGGCAATCGCCCCCTTCATCGGGTTGAAATACACCAGAATGCCGCCCAACAACTCGATCATCCCGACCAGCAACTGCCAGACGAAGCCACTCCACTCCTTGACCATGAAGGACTGGACCACCTTGAATGCGCCAGCGACAGCCAGGATCAGGCCAAGGAACAAGGTCACCGCCATGGTCGAGATGGCAGGGCTTGCAATCGCGATGATCCCGCAAATGACCAGGGCGATCCCGAGTGCGATGATCTTGCCTGACATCAGCCGAACGAGGCTGTGATCGGACCTGCTTGAATTCTGGGCCATGAGTTGCGCAATCCGTCGCTGTAGAAGCAAGCGATGGCCTTGCCGCCGAGGCCGCCCGCCGCACCGGCAGACAGTCGCAATCGGGCAATGCCGTCATGAGCAGTTATGCCGCGCCTGGTCTCGGGACGGATCAGCAGGGAATCCCAAAGCTAGTCAGGGAATCCCGTTTTCATGGATTTTGGCGGGCAGCGGCCCGGGTGTGCCGGCGCAATGACGCGACGGACGCCCGGACCGCGATCAGGCGCGGATCGGAGGCCTCACGCACCGACCTTCGCCAGGACGTCGGCGCGCAGGAAGCGCTCGATGAACAGCATGAACAGCACGGACGGGACGAGCAGGATCAAAGCCGTGATCGACGCGACCTGGTAGTTGCCGCCCATCGCCGCGTTGTAGAGCAGCAGCGGCAATGTCGTGACCTGCGGCACACCGACGAAGAAGGTGCCGGTGAATTCGTCGAGCGATTCCAGGAACACGAAGATGCCGCTGGCGATGATGCCAGGCGCAGCCAGCGGCAATGTCACGGTGGCGAAGGTACGCAGGGGTGACGCGCCAATATTGCGGGCGGCGAGCTCCAGGTCCTTGTCGACTGCGGCAAAGGCCGCCGCCGCGATCCAGACGGAATAGACGAGGCCGTGAGCGGCATGGACGAGGACCACGGCAAAGACCGTGCCGTTGATGCCGATCTGGTAGAAGACGCGCGCGACGTTGATGTAGATCGCGACGGACGGGAATGCCTGCGGCAGCAGGAACATCACCATGAACAGCGCGCGCACCGGCAGCTTCAGCCGCGCCAGCGCATAGCCGGCCGGGATCGAGAGCGCGAGCGCGACAATGACCGTCAGCACCGCKATCCATACGCTGGTACCGAGCGAGGCCATGGCGTCGCCGGTCGGGCGGAAGACCTGCTCCCAATAGCGGGTGCCATAGGTCACCGGCAGCTTGTAGGGCGTGTACCAGCGCTCGGCGACGGACCACAGCGCAAGGTTCGCAAGCGGACCGATGAGGACGAAGGCGAAAGCGGTGAGAAGGGCGGCAGCCAGCGCCGCCTTCGCCGTGGAGGCAAGCCGGATCATGGTGCGGCCTCCTTCGACATGCCGCGTTTCAGGTAGAGGATCGCGGCACCGGCACTGATCAGATAGGTGATTACGCCGAGCGCATTGGCAGTGGCGTAGTCGCCATAGGCGTTGATGCGGAAGGCCATGTCGACGGTCAGCATGGTCGGCTGCGAACCCGACACCATCATCGGCACCGAGAGCACAGAGAGCATCGTCACGAAGGACAGGACCAGCGCGACGAGGAGCGTCGGCATCACCTGCGGCAGCGCCAGCTCCACCAGCACCCGCAGGCGCGAAGCGCCGAGATTGCGGCCGGCTTCGAGCGTCGCCCGGTCGATCGACGCCAATGCGCCGGCCAGCAGCAGGGCCACGAACGGCGTCTGCTTCCACACGAAGGTCGCGATGATACCGCGCCAGTCGAGAAAGCTGGTCGCGCTCAATGGGTCCATCAGGCCAAGCGAGACGAAGGTGTTGTTCATCAGCCCGTTCTTGGCGAGGAAGGTCCGCATGCACTGCGCCGCGACGATGAAGGGGATGAAGAGCGGCCAGCGATAGAGCGCCTTCAGCGTACCCACGACCCATCTGTTTTCGCCGAGCGTCAGCGTTCCCGCGATAGCGATCGCAGCCAGTGCCGTCAGCAGGCAGGAGGACAGCACGATGATCACCGTGAAGACGATATCGCCGGAGTAAAGCTCAAACGCCTTGGCGAACCATTCCAGCGTCAGCGAGCCGTCCGGGCGCGTGAAGGCCGAGACCAGCGAAAAGCCGAGCGGATAGAGAAACAGAGCCGCGACGAGGAGCAGGCCCGGCGCGATCAGGATCAGCGCCAGCTGGCGTTGGGACATGGGCAGATATGCCGATCGAGAGGAGAGGTGGCCCGACTTGCGTCGGGCCAGGAGGTGGTGGAACGTCTCAGTTCGCGACCTTCTTCTCGTAACCTTCGAGAATGTCGTTGAAATAGGGCGCGATCGGGAACGCCTTGGCGTTCTTGGACAGGTCCGTCGGGGTGATGTCGGTGAAGAGCTTGTTCCAGGCAGCCTGGTCGAGCTTGCCTTCAAGGTTCTTGGCATCGATGCCCGGATACCAGTTGAACTTCTTCACGATGCCGTCCGCCTGCACCTGCGGGCTGGTCGCGAGCGCGATGAACTCCTCGGCGAGCTTCCGGTGCGCGGTCTTCTCCGGCACGGCGTAGTACATCGGCTGGCCCGGCATGCCGGGGGCCGCGAGCTTCAGCTTCATGTTCGGCGGCAGCTTGCCGTCAGCCTGCCAGGAATAGAACATGTCGACCCAGACCGGCCCGATGGCGATCTCGCCGCGGTTCAGCATGTCGAGTGTGCCGGCATTGCCGGGGGTGATCACGACGCTCTTGTTGAAGTCCTTCAGGTCGGCAAGCGCGCCATCCCAGGTTGCCTTCACCGCCGGATCGTACGKTCCCTTGATCAGCTTGTCGGCGTCGCCGCCGAAGGCGTAGACCCAGCCCGCCACGAAGGCGACGCCGGACATGCCGCCCTTGATGCCGTTATAGCCGAACTGCTTGGGGTTCTTCTTGGCCCAGTCCTTCAGCTCCGCATAGGTCGCCGGAGGCGATTTCAGCATGTCGGCATTATAGGCGAGCGCAGTCTGCGACTGGAACATCGGGATCACGAAGCCGGAAACATCGGCGCCGAGCGAGTTCTTCGCGGTCTCGCTGGAGACGAGCTTCGCGGTCTCGACCTTGTCGGTATATTTGGCGAGGAGACCTTCCTTCACCATCGTGCCGGCGGCCTTCTGGTGGATGACGACAACATCGAAATCCGAAGCGCCGGCGCTCTTCTGGGCGTCGAGCTTCTCGAAGATCTTCTGCGATCCGGAGTCGCCGGCGCCGGTTCCGACGGAGACGACCTTCACGCCGGGATGCGACTTCTCAAACATCGGCCCGAGATAGTCCTTGACGTAGTCGACCATGTTCTGGTCGCCGGCGGTGGCGACGTTCAGGGTCTGAGCGGACAGCGGCGTCGCCACCATCAGCGCTGCAATCGAGCAGGCAACTGTAAGAATGCGCATGAGCTGACTCCCTGTCAGGCGGCGATCCCGGCCTCGGATGCCGGGAAGATGTGGAGGCGCTGCAGCGGAATGCGCAGGCCGACTTTCGTTCCGAGTTCGTGACGGGCAGCGTCGTCGACCGTGATCTGGCGGCCGGCGGCTTCGACCCGGTAGCGGTAGACTCCGCCGGGATAGGCGCGAGCCGCAATGCGTCCGGGCACCAGCAGGTCGTCGGAGGCTGGGGCGTCGGCCGCATCGAGGCGCGCGACATCGTCGCGGAAATAGGCGACGGCATCTCCGACAGGCAAAGCATCGAACGCCTCGGCCGCGATCTGGGYCGTGGCGTCCCCTGCCCTCAGCGAGGCGCCGCGCTCGGAGCGCTCGACATGAAGGGGAAGGACATTCTCCGCCCCCATGAAATTGGCGACGAAGGCGGTCGCCGGGCGATCATAGACCTCTTCCGGCGTGCCGACCTGCGCAATCCGCCCCGCCTGCATGATGACGAGCCGGTCGGCCATGGTCATGGCCTCCTCGCGGTCATGCGTGACATGGACGGCGGTCAGGCCAAGACGCTGCTGGATCGCGCGGATCTCATGGCGCATCGTCATGCGGATCTTGGCGTCGAGATTGGAGAGCGGCTCGTCGAGCAGCAGGATGCCCGGATCGATCGCCAGCGCCCTGCCAAGCGCAACGCGCTGACGCTGCCCGCCCGAGAGCGCCGTGACCTTGCGGCCCTCATATCCGGTCAGGCCGAGGAACTCGAGCATGGACGCGACCTTGGCGGCGATCTCGGCCTTGGACGCACCACGCAGCTTCAGCCCGTAGCCGATATTCTGCAGCACCGTCATATGCGGCCAAAGCGCATAGGACTGGAAGACCATCGCCATCCCGCGCTTCTCCGGCKGGAGTGACGCGACATCATTGCCGCCGACGATGATCGAACCGGATTGCACCGGCACGAAGCCGCTGAGCGAACGCAGCAGGGTGGTCTTGCCGCAGCCGGACGAACCAAGAAGCGCCGTGAAGCTGCCGGGCGTGAAATCGAGGCTGACGCCGTGCAGCACCTGCGTGCCGCCATAGGCGACATGCAGGTCACGCACGCTGATGGCCGCGCCGCTGCGCGCCCTGTCCGGCACTCCCACTTGCAAACGCTTTCTCCCCTGTCGCGACCTTTTTTCCAGCTCTATGGAATATCTCTTCCATTTTCTGGACCGCTTGGAATAAACATAACGAACACTCGCGCCGATGTGCAACAGGTTTATGAAGGCTTGATGTCACCCCAAATTCATTCGATCTGGCTGATGCCGAGCGCCGAGGACGGCGCATTCCTCTCCAGCCTGGTTGCGGATCTCTCGGGCCGCTTTGGCACGCCGCTGTTCACGCCACATCTGACGGTCAAGGGTGACACGGATCTGCCCATGGCCGCGCTCGCAGGCGGGATCGCGGAGGCCGCAGCCGCAGTCCCGGCCTTCCGGGAGGCGGTCGCCGCGATCGAAACCAGCGACGCCTATTTCCGGTCATTCTACGCGCGTTTTCGCATCAGCGCGCCGCTGGCGCAGCTCAAGCAGCGACTGGACAGCGACATGGCAGACAGCTTCATGCCGCATGTCTCGTTGCTCTATGGCCCCGTCGCGCCCGCCCCGAAGGCCTCGGCCGCGGCCGAGTTTCAGCGCATGCTGGCCGGGAGAGCCATCGTCTTTGACCGGCTCTGCGTGGTTCGGTCAGGCCAGGACATCCCCATTTCCGAATGGGCGGTGATCGAGACGGTCGAGCTTGGCAAGAACGGAACCTAGACGAGCCCATCGGCTCAGTTCGGCCGGAAAAACGACATCCGGACAAGCGTCAGGCCGCTGCCTCTCGCGAAGGTGAGTTCGCCGTCATGGGCGCGTGCGACTTCCGCGGCGATCGATAGGCCGAGCCCGGAGCCTCTGGAGTGCCCGCCCTTCTCGAAGGGCCTGGTCATTGTTTCCGCCAGCTMGATCGGGAAGCCGTCGCCATCGTCACCAACCTCGATCCAGGCGCTTCCCGTGTCCGCCGAGACCGTCACGGACAGCCTCGTATGCGCTCCATGGACGAGTGCGTTGTCGATGAGGTTGGCAAGCGCCTCGCGCAGACTCACCGCGTCGCCGTCGATCACCGGAGCCGAAGGCGCCGGCGTGAAGGAAATATCGACCTCGCGCGGCAACGAGAGCGGMACGGCCTTGGCGAGAACCGATTTTGCCAATTCGTTGAGATCGACGGGCGCGGCGCGTGCCGCGTCGGCGCGGTGGATGACCATGGCGTGGTCGAGCAATTGACTGGTCAGACGCGCCAACTCGGTGGTGCGCTCACGAACGCGGGCGATATGTTCGGCGCGGCGTTTCAAGGGGCTCGCGCTCGACAGGATCTCGACCTGGGCGTCGAGTGCGGCGAGCGGCGTGCGAATCTGATGGGCCGCGTCGGCAATGAATCGTTGCATCACGGCCATGCGATCGGAAAGCCTGCGCATGAAATCGTCGATGGCGTGGACGAGGTTGCGGATCTCGACAGGCGGCTCTGTCTGGATCGGGCGCAGATCGTCGGGGCGCCGTCCTGCGATTTCCAGCTCGATCCGCGTCAACGGCTTCAGGGCGAGGCGCACCGCAAAGCCTGTCGCCAGCAAGGCGAGCACGCTCATCGCAGCGATGACACCCAGTGCCTTGAGAGTAAGATCGCGCGCAAGCGCCGTGCGAGCATCGGTCGTCTGGGCCACCACGATGGTTGCCCAGCCGCCGAGCATGGCATCGTCGATCTGGCGGGCGACCGTCGCAATGCGCACGCCCTGTCCCTGAAAGGAGCCGTCCTCGAGCACGACGCCGCTGCGCGCGGCTGCCGGTTCCGCCCCCGAGGCGAGATCCTCATAGCCTGCAACCACCACCCCGCGCGGATCGACGACCTTGTAGAAGACCAGATCATAGGCGGCGAGTGTCGCGATCGCGGCGACGGGGGGATCAAGCGCGACGACCCCGCCCTGGACATAGACATTCTCCGCGATCTGGATCGTGCCGCCGCTGAGCAGCCGATCATAGGCCTGCTGTGCCGCGATCGTCGCCGAGTGCCAGGCGGCGACGCCGAGCACGACCGCGCCGAGCCCCAGCACCGCCGACAGAACGACGATGATGCGGACCCGCAGCGAGAGGAGCAGGTCATGTCGTTGCAAGCTGATAGCCCAGGCCGCGCATGGTTCTGATCTCGATGGGGGCATCTGCGAGCTTGCGCCGCAAGCGCGCCACGAACTGCTCGACGGCGTTCGGACTCGGTTCCTGATCGAAGTTGAAGAGCTGCTCGATCAGTTCCTCCTTGGGCACGATCCTGTCCGGCCTGGCCGCCAGGATCTCGAGCACCGTCAGCTCGCGGCGCGTCAGGTTGAGCGTCCTGTCGCCGATGCTCGCGACCCGGCCCGCTCGATCGATCACGAGCGGGCCCACTCGCAGCATATTGTCCGAAAGCCCGGCGCTGCGCCGCAAGAGGGCGCGAGCACGTGCTTCAAGTTCGCKGTAGTCGAATGGCTTGGTCAGGTAATCGTCCGCGCCGAGATCGAGCGCGCTGATCCGCTCGTCGACAGCCGAACGCGCGGTGATGACCAGGACCGGTGTCTTCAGCCGTCTCGCGCGCAGGCTCTTGAGCAGCGTGAGCCCGTCCTCGCCCGGCAAGGTCAGATCAAGAATCACGAGATCATAGGCCTGGACCTGAAGCAGCTCGGCAGCTGTGCGCCCGTTCGATTCCCAATCGACGGCGTGACCGATCTTCTCGAACCGCATCACGACGGCCTCGGCGATATCGGCGGTGTCTTCGACGACGAGAACGCGCACGGCCAAAACATCCTTCGTCGGAGTCAGGTCGGAGTCAGGTTCGCAGGTTACTAGCATGGCAAGCGCCGCAAGTGCGCAGGGAAACGAAAGCAAGGGAGGGCCGATGCAYGCCCCATTCACCACCAGCGCCGCCGCGCCGCTTCTCTCCGTCGAGGGCGTCACGCTGCAATACAAGACGCCGGATGTGGTCGTCACGGCGACGCGCCGCGTCTCCTTCGACGTCTATCCGTCCGATCGTTTCGTCCTGCTTGGCCCCTCCGGCTGTGGCAAGTCGACCCTGCTCAAGGCGATCGGCGGCTATCTGAGCCCGGTCGAGGGGCGCATCCGCCTCAAGGGACACGAGATCACCGGGCCAGGACCGGACCGGATGATGGTCTTTCAGGAATTCGACCAGCTTCTGCCCTGGAAGACGGTGCGCGAGAATGTCGTTTTCGCCCTGACCTCGAGCGGCCGCGCCGGAGCGCCGGAGGCCGAAGAGCGTGCGAAATCCTATATCGACAAGGTCGGCCTGACGAAATTCACCGACAGCTATCCGCACATGCTTTCCGGCGGCATGAAGCAGCGCGTCGCGATCGCGCGCGGCATGGCAATGGAGCCCGACGTCCTGCTGATGGATGAGCCCTTCGCCGCGCTGGACGCGCTGACGCGCCGCAAGATGCAGGACGAGTTGCTGCGGCTCTGGGACGACACCCATTTCACCGTGCTGTTTGTGACGCACTCGATCGAGGAGGCGATCCGTATCGGCACCCGCATCCTGCTGCTGTCGCCCCATCCGGGCGAGGTCAAGGCCGAGCTCAACAGCGTGCCCCCCGAGGAGATGGGCACCGGCACGCAGGCCGCGCTCGAAACCCGCATCAACGACATGCTCTTCGCGGCGCATTGAGACGGAGACGACAGACATGACCGACCTCCTGACCTTCCGCCCGGAAATCATCCGCGACGTCAATTCGAGCGATGCGCCGGTCGTGGCCAAGTCGCTGAGCCTCATCGAACGGACCTACCGCCTCGGCTTCGTGCGCAAGGGGCTGATCCTCGCGGTGCTCGCCATTGCCTGGGAGGCCTATGGCCGCTGGCTTGGTAACCCGCTGCTGTTCCCGACCTTCGGCGAGACGGTCGATGCCTTCGTCAGCAATATCGCGAGCGGCGTCATTCCGCAGCGCATGCTGGTCTCGCTGCAGACCCTGATCATCGGCTACGGCATCGGCATCGCGCTCGCCGCGCTCCTGACGACCTTGGCCATCGGCTCGCGCATCGGGGCGGACCTGCTCGAGACATTGACCTCGATGTTCAATCCGTTGCCGGCGATCGCACTCTTGCCGCTGGCATTGATCTGGTTCGGCCTCGGCTCGGGCAGCGTGATCTTCGTGCTCGTGCATTCAGTGCTCTGGGCAATCGCTCTGAACACCCATGCCGGCTTTCGGTCGGTCTCGAATACGTTGCGCATGGTCGGTCAGAACTACGGCTTGCGTGGGTTGAAGCTCGTTCGCCTCATCCTGATCCCCGCCGCCTTCCCGGCCATCCTCACCGGCCTCAAGGTCGGGTGGGCCTTTGCCTGGCGGACGCTGATCGCTGCGGAACTCGTCTTCGGCGTATCGTCCGGCTCGGGTGGCCTCGGCTGGTTCATCTATGAGAACCGCAATCAACTCGAGACGGCCAATGTCTTCGCCGGCCTCTTCACCGTGATCCTGATCGGCCTCTTCGTCGAGAACGTCATCTTCGCCACGATCGAGCGCAGGACGATCCGCCGCTGGGGCATGCAGCACTGAAACATCCAGTCACCAAGGCCGAATGGCCGCATCAAAGGGAGGACGACAGATGAAACACACAAACTGGTTCAAGGGGGCGCTTGCCGCAGCCGTGATCGGGACTGCCTTCTGCGCCAGTGCGGCGCGGGCCGAGGTCAGCGAGGTCCGCGTCTCCAAGKGCTTCGGCATCCTCTACCTGCCGCTGATCGTGATGCAGGACCAGCAGTTCCTCGAGAAGCGCGCGAAGGCGGCCGGACTTGGCGACGTCAAGGTGACGTGGCTGATGCTTGATGGCGGCAATGTCATCAACGACGCGATGATGGCCGGCACGCTCGACTTTGCGGGAACCGGCGCACCCGGCTTCGTCACGCTCTGGGCAAAGGCCAAGGGGATTCCCAATGTCGAGGTCGTCGGCGTCTCCGGCATGAGCTCGACCTCGCTCTGGTTGAACGCCAACAAGCCCGAGCTGAAGTCGCTCAAGGATTTCACGGGCAGCGACAAGATCGCGCTGCCCGGCATCAAGACTTCACTTGCGGCCGTCGTTCTGCAGATGATCGCGGCCAAGGAGTTCGGCCCCGAGAACTACGCCAAGATGGACCCGATGACGGTGAGCTTGCCGCATCCCGAGGCGCTGGCCGCGCTCATCGGCGGCAAGACCGAGATCAAGGCACATTTCACCTCGCCGCCCTTCCAGTACATCGAAGCCAAGGCACCGGGCGTGCACCGCGTCCTGAACTCGGTCGATTATCTCGGCAACATCACGCTCGACGTCACCTTTGCGCCGAAGAAATTCGTGGATGCCAACCCAAAGATGACGMAGGCCTTCATCGAAGCGATGGATGACGCCAACGCGCTGATCGCCAAAGACCAGAAGCTCGCGGCCGAGATCTACGCCAAGAGTTCCAAGGTGAAGGTCGACGCCGCCGAGATCCAGGCGATGATCGAAGATCCCGACGCCCGTTTCTCGACGACTCCGAGCGGCGTGATGCAGTTCGCCGAATTCATGCACCGTGCAGGTACGATCAAGATCAAGCCGGCCAAGTGGAGCGACATGTTCGTCCCGCAGTTGACGGGTCGCTCCGGCAGCTAGCCCCCCAATGGCTCATCRCCGGCGGCATAATGCCGGGCGATGAGCCCGGAATATCGCGATCTGAGCGCCGGCAATGCTACGGGCCCGCTGCGATCGCGGGCAGGACGAGGATCCCACCAGGCGGGCAGGCTCTGATTGCTCCGCCGAGGCACTCGCTACCGGGCCGGCCGGCGTGCCATTCTGCCGCGAACCAATTGGCGCGCGGTTGATCGGCTCACGCAGATCATACCAACGCGCCCAGGCCCCATCCACCGGGGGACGCAGCCGTCAGATCCCTCGGATCAGGCCGCCATCAACCCGAATCTTGGCGCCCGTGACATAGGACGCCCGCTCGCTGGCAAGGAACGCAACGACATCGGCGAATTCCTGTGGCTTGCCGTAGCGGCCGGCCGGAATCGTCGCGATCGAGGCCTTCGTGATCGCGTCTTTCGTCGCGCCGGCCCGCGTCGCAGCTGCGTCGTCGAGTTGATCGACGCGCTCGGTGTGGATGCGACCGGGCAGCACGACATTCACCGTCACCCCCTGCCCCGCAACCTCGGAGGCCAGCGTCTTCGACCAGCCGACGACTGCGGCACGCACGCCATTGGAGAGCGCGAGACGCGGAATCGGCTGCTCGACGCCGGAGGAGACGATGGTGACGATCCGGCCCCAACCCCGCTCGGTCATGCCAGGCAGCAGACGCTGCGCGACATGAAACAGGTTGGCCGCCATGGCCTCGAAATGCATCAGCCAGTCCAGGCGCTTCGCGTCGCGGGCCTCGCCCGGCGGAGGCCCGCCGGAATTGCCGATCAGGATGTCGACGCCGCCCTCGGCAATCAGCTTGTCGGCCAGCGCATCGATCGAGGCGATATCCGCAAGGTCGAGCGTGGCGGCGACCACGCGGCCGCGCTGCTCAGCCGGCAGCTCGCCGATCCAGGCGGCGAGCGCGTCTTGATTGCGCGCCGCCGCGATCACCGTCGCACCTTCGGCGGCGAGCGTGCGTGCGATCGTCGCGCCGAGGCCGCGGCTGGCGCCGAGCACCAATGCGCGCTTTCCGTTGAGGCCCAGATCCATCAGTTGATCTCCTTGAGGCGCCGCGCCTGACGGGCGACGAGACGTTCGATGTCGGCGATGTCGGCCGCCGAAAGGGCTGACCCGGGGCTGCGTACCATGCCCGACGCGATCGCGCCGCGCTTGGCGAGCAGATATTTGCGAATGGCGAGCCCGTGACCAGGCTGCTGCTCATAGCGCGCCAGCGGCAGATAGGCGTCGAACAGGTCATGGGCGCGTTCGACGTCCCCGGCGGCATGGGCCTTCCAGACATCGACCATCATCTCGGGATAGGCAAATCCGGTCATGGCGCCATCGGCCCCGCGCGACAGTTCCTCGGGCAGGAACATCGCGCCGTTCCCGACCAGGATCGATATGCGCCGCCCGCCGTTCTTGTCGCTGGCCGCACGCAGGGCCGAGATCTTGGCAAGCCCCGGCCAGTCCTCGTGCTTCAGCATCACGCAGCTCGGCTGCGCCGCGACGATGCGCAGGATCACCGAGGAGGCGATCTGGACATTGGTGACCAGTGGGAAATCCTGCAGCACGAAGGGGGTCTTCGGTCCGAGCGTCTTTGCGACCATGTCGTAATAGGAGACGATCTGGTCGTCCGTCCGCAAACTTGCGGGCGGCGCCACCATCACGCCCGCGGCTCCGTCAGCCATGACGCTGTCGCTCAGCTCCCGCATCGCGGCAAAGCCCGGGGCGGAGACGCCGACCACGACCGGAACACGCCCCTGCACCCGCGCCAGGACCCGCCGCACGAATATCCGCGATTCCTCTGCCGTCAGTTTCGGCGCCTCGCCCATCATGCCGAGCACGGTCAGGCCGTTGGCGCCCTTCTCGAGGTAGAAATCGACCATGCGGTCGGTGCTCGGCAGGTCGAGCGCGCCGTCCTCCGTGAACGGAGTGACCGCGATTACATAGACGCCCTTCGCGCCTTCATCCAACAACGCCATGATGATCCTCAGTT